>NZ_JAGGDL010000033.1:0-36646 GCF_017653575.1 Pseudoalteromonas sp. K222D | reverse complement strand
TACGCATCAGTTTCATAAACGCATTATACCTGATACAAGACGAGTTTTTATGGTGCTCAGGTCGAAGCCCCGGGACAATCCCTAAAAAGCTAAAAGAACTACGTGAAAACGGTAAACGGCTACTATTGCCGGAGAAAAGAAAGCGAAAAGCTTATCCGCGAGCGGTGCTCGCAAAGACACAAAAATATCTGGTTAGGTATAAACGAGTGGTGTTAATCATCTAGCTGAAGCTTTTTAGTTACATAATGTAATAAGCCAGTTGATGTATTTTGGCCAAAAAAAGTGCCTTGCGGGCCACGCATCGCTTCTACACGTTGTACATCAGAAATAGGTAAGTTAAGTATTGATTGGCGAGGTAACACTTCACTATCTATAACGACTAAGTTTGAAGACTGTAAGCCAATCGAATTTGTAAAAGTGCCTATACCACGATTTTTTAATGTTGTAGTTCGTATTTCACTACTGTCATCAATACCAAAACCAGGTAAGTAGGTGACTAAATCAAACCCATTATCTATGCCAATTTCTTAAATTAAATCACCGCTAAGTACTTCAATTGAAAAAGGAACTTCTTTTAGTGCTTGGTCGCGTTTTTATGCGCTCACTAAAATAACCTCAAAATTATCTGAATTACTTTTAGCTTGCTTTGCGTCTGTTTCTTCTTGTGCATATACAGTGTGTGTGAAAACAGAAAAGAACAACATGCAAATAATATTGCGGTATGCAGCTTACTGTGTTTAAGCATTTTAACCACTCCGTTTCTTTATAATTACTGTGTGCAGATAATGCAGCGGCAGTATCTGTTATTTAGAATCAGACTAATTAAACAGCGATCCTTGATTGTGTTAAAGCTATAAACAATCAAGAAATCTAAATAAGCAGGAATGATTCATTTTAACAATTTGAACATATGATGTTTGTAAATGCAGCATGTTGATTACTTGTTTTTAAATATTTATTTTAATGTTTGGGTTGTAACCTTGTGTTGCGATTTAAGTAATACAAGGTTATTAAATTAAGTGCTTGAATTTTAATTTGTAACCTGAGTTACACATTAAGAATAAAAATAATTTAATTTCAAAAGTTTATTTTAAACGAGAAAAAAAGTGGTAATCCTCAGCATTTTTAAGCTTTTGAGTAAAGCTCATTCCTAAGTTTTTGAGCTGCTGTGCATTATTATAAGTGCTAATTTTGAGCTTTAACTCACTCACGGCCTGCGCTGTTGAGCCAATGCTATCAAGTGCTAAAAAGTACAAATAAGCGTATTGCACGTTATTACTCTCAAGTGCCATTGCGTGTTTAAACGAGTCAACAGCAGCGGGTTTGTTACCTCTTCTAATAAGCACCATACCGTTTGCATAATGCAGTGGCGCAGAGCTAGGTACTGCGTTTAAACCACTATTCAACGTGCTTTGCATTTTCGCTGTTTGACCAAGTCGATAATAAATGTCGGCTAAATTGACATAACTTGCATCAAAGTAAGGGTCAACGCTAATGCCTTTTTGTAACGACTTTATAGCACCGTTTATGTCTTGTTTATTAAGCGCGAGCATACTTTGATTTATGTTACCTTCACCGCGCCATGTATTTACAGTATTAGCATGTGCAAGTTCTATAATTGATTGATTAAGCCCGTTTAACTGCGCTGTTGTTTGGCTTAGGTTTTGCGCTGCAGCAACACGCACTGACTTTAATTTGTCGGTTAATAGTTGCTTATAGCTTTTTAAGCGCTCTGCTTCGGGGAGTAAAAAGCCCACTTTAGCAATTGCCAAGCGAATCAGCGGAAGCGGCGAATTAACCCAACTTTTTACTGTTACGTCGTTTAGCTCTACACCTGAGTTTCCTAAATAGGCGATAGCGCTGGCGCGGTCTATTTCGTTGAGCGAAAAGTCATTAATTAAGCTCATATGTGCATTTTGCGATATGGCTTTTAAAGAGCGTAACTCAAGCATGCTGTGCTTGCTTGCACTTAACGCAGGGGCTTTACCGTGCCATTTTTCAAGTGTATTGGTGGCCCATTCGTTAGTTTGACCCTCATGGCATTGGATACAGGCATTCGGTGTATCGTATTTTATTGATATGTCAGGGCGCGGAATTTTAAAGCTGTGGTCGCGTCTGTCATCAACGCCCATATATCTGTTAGTTGGCATGTGACAGCTAACACATTGCGCCCCCGTAGATTCTTCTTTATGGCGATGGTGCTCGGGTTTGTTATATTCACTGGCACTGTGGCACTGCAAGCATAGTCCATTCGTTTTAGTTTTAACTTTCATAGTGTGTTTATCGTGGCAGTCAACGCAGTTAACACCGGCTTTGTACATTTTACTTTGTACAAATGAGCCAAAAACATACACTTCTTCTTTAATTTGGCCATCGGCGTGATACAAGTTAGGTTCTAAGAATGAAGGACTAAATTGATCTAAAAACGCTTGTCTGTTATCAAAACCATCAGTAAGCGGGCTTCTAAGCGAATGGCACGCATAACAGCCTTGCATAAAACTGTTATCGCGGGGCTCCCCTTGCCAGGTGGCCACTTTATTTTCGCCAATTATTTTCCACTGCGACATATTTGTAGGGCTTGTTTTAGGCGGTGTAGTAATTTTTTTAGTTTTATGTTCGTCTGTTATATCACTATGACAGGATTTACAGCCCACATTTATATTTGAAAAGTGCGTATCAAAGCTGTCATTTTCAGTATTGTAATTACGCTTTAAGTTATCCGAATGGCAATCGGCGCACATACCGTTCCAGTTTTGCAGAGGTTGAAGCCAATGTAAGCGGTCGTTTGGTTTTACATCATCATTAGCATAATTTGCATACCAACGCTGGCCGCCTTTGTTTTTAACGCGACTATCCCATGCAAAAGGGAATACTTGGTACTTACCTGTTTCAACTTCAATTAAATACTGTTGCAGCGGGTTAAAGCCAAATACATAACTTACGGTGTAAGTTTTTTTAGTGCCTTGCTCAGTTAAATCAATTAAAAAGACATCTTTTTCTTTATAAAACACTGCCTGTTGAGAAAAGTGGGTCGCAGTTACATTATTAAAATCACCAAGTACGGTATCCTCACCAGCTAAAGCCATTGAACTTGCATGATCAGAATTTTCCCAATCGCTGGTTTGTTGTTGATGACAAGACTGGCACCCATCGTTTGCAATAGCTGAAAAACAGCTGCACAAAAAAAGAATAATAAACAGGCTTTTTTTTATATTTATCATTTTAGAATTTACCTTTAATAGCACACAAATGCTTACTCAAAATTAAATAACAGGTTCTAGCTAAATACTCAATAAATGGGTTTTGGCTCTAAGTTGAGAAATTAATTTTAAAATATAAAACATCACATGTTTTCAATATTGCTATGTTTTGCTTAGTGATACCGTGATTTATAAACGCATTATTTACAACTTAACCATTAAATTAACTATCCTTAATAGTCTAATATAACCAATATGTTAGCTATGGTATAATTAATACTTTTTAGCTACGTGCTTAACTATTATATTAAATAGGAAACTGTAATGAATAAGCTACTTGTTCTCCTTTCTGTATGTTTAGGCTTCTGCGTTACTTGCTTAACCGCAAGGGCTTTTGCGTAAAAGGAATGTGTTAATAACCATTGCAGGCTTTTAACTTTCCCTTTTCTCCCTTGTAATGATCCCACGTAGCGCTTCGCTGCTTTCCAGTCAATGTTAGACCAGTATTGCGCTTCGTTTATAGGTGCACATTGTTGATATGAGCAATTCATTTGCTTTCCTACGCTAAAATCTTATTACAAATTTCTTGTGATTAACTACTCTTGAATTAAAAGATTAGTGACGAGTACATTTATAGTATTCATAGAGTATTTTATTTATACCAACCTACATCAAAAGGCTTTTAAGTAGATTGGTATTGTGTGATGTGCAATATAGTTGTTTTTACTTGTTTTTACTTGTTTTTAAACGGCATGATGAGTAACCCCCAAAGCGAGGCGTTTTGCTTTGCACTTGGGTATTCAACCAAACCTATATCTATTTCTGCGTCGACTTTTTTGGCCTCACTTTTATAGCTGCCAAAAAGTTTGTCCCACCAAATAACGCTAAAGCCATAATTTGAGTTTGTTTCACTCACTACTTTACTGTGGTGAATGCGGTGCAGTATTTGCGTCATTAATATAAGGCGCAGTGGCTTTTCAATGGCGTTTGGTAGGCGTATGTTTGCATGGTTAAACAAGGCGAGTCCATTTAACGCGATTTCAAATATAAGTACGGCAATGGCGGGTACGCCAAGTGCAGTAACTGCAATGAGTTTTATAAGTATGCTAAGCACAATTTCGATGGGGTGAAAGCGCAGGCCGGTACTGGTATCTACATGTGCATCGGCGTGGTGTACGCGGTGCAAACGCCATAAAAGTGGCACTTTATGAAACAACCTGTGCTGCCAATAAATGAGTATATCGAGCAGTATAAGGCTTAGCACTATGGCTATTATGCTAGGCATAGCTAGTTGGTTAAATAAGCCAATGCTATGCTCTTGATTGTAAAGTGCTACTGCGGTTAAACCAATAGGTACGGCTAAGCGCGCAATGATAGATGAGGCAAACACTAAGCCAAAATTTGCAAACCAGCGAGTGCTGCTTTTAATGGGCGATTGCCTTGCGGGCTGTCGCCATTCAAGCAGCATCATTATGACTAAAATGCTAAAAAAGCAACCGAGTCGCCACCAAATTTCGTTAGTCATTATTATTTATAACCTCATTGGCTTCTTGATGTTTAAGTGTGTGGTAGCCGCCATGTATACGGGTAAATATGGTAATGGCACAGGCAAAAGCAAATATGCCTGCGAGAAGTGCAAAGTGCTGCGGCCAAATACAAAAGGCTATAAATAGCGCTATTGTTTCTGTGCCTTCGGTTAAACCATTTAAGTAGTAAAAGCTTTTATATTTAAATTGTGGTTTTTCGAGTTTAAACTTTTCAGCGGCTATGGCAAAAGCTAAAAAGCTTGAACCCGTGCCAATAAATGCAGCGAGTAATATTGCGCCTGCAATGGCGTTTTGTTCGGGGTTTGCCAAAATAAAGCCAAGCGGAATGGCCGCGTAAAATAAAAAGTCGAGTGTAATATCTAAAAACCCGCCGGCGCTTGAGCTTAAATTAGCATGGCGTGCTAGTGCGCCGTCAAGCCCATCTAAAATGCGATTGAAAGCAATGGCAGCTAATGCGCCGTACCACATTTCAAAAGCAAGTAATGGCACAGCGAGCAAGCCAATTAAAAAGCCAAATACTGTTAGCTGATCGGGTGTTATGCCGCATTTATGTATTAGCATTACCACAGGCTTTAACAGTGGTTTTATTACAGGGGTGATAAATTTATCTAACATAGGGTGCCTTGTGCGCTTAAAGTACAGTATTTAAGGTGAAAAGTTTACCGTTTGCAGCGTCGTAATCGCTATGATCGTGCGTTACCATAATGGCAGGCAGTTTATGTTGGCGTATTTGGCTAAACACCAGTTCACGTGTATCAACGCGCAGTTGCGTGTCGAGCTTACTAAAAGGCTCATCGAGTAAAATAGCTTTTGGCTCACTTAATAACAGTCGTAATAAGGCAACACGTGCTTGTTGACCGCCCGACAAGCTATCGGGATGGCGATTGGCCATTCCTTTTAAACCGACTTGCTCAAGTGCGTGTGCTATTTTTTCAATGCGTTGTTTTTTGTCCCCTTTGGGCATAGCAAAAGCAATATTACCCGCCACACTTAAGTGCGAAAACAATAAAGCGTCTTGATACAGTACGCCAATATGGCGTAAATGCGTGGGTAAATCATTTATATTTTTACCGTTAAGCCACACCTCTCCAGTGGCTTTAAAGCCACTGGGTAAAGTACCTGTAAGCCAATTTAATAAGCTTGATTTACCACTGCCCGATGGGCCCATAATTGTTAGAATTTCACCGCCATTAACTTGCTCGTTTAAGCTAAGTAGTCGCTCGTTTTGGCGATAAAGCTGACAATTTTTAATCTGTAAAGATGACTGCATTAAAAAACCTTTAACTCAATACTGTTAACTGTGGGAGCTTTACGCTCGTGCGCTTTTAAAAAAGTACTTAGGTAAAACCCATGCCAGTATAAATCCAATAAGCGGGAGTGCCATTTGCATAATAGCGTATACGGCACTGGTGCGCCTACTTGCGCCATTTGCCAGGGTAACGGCTTCGGTTGTTATGGTGGCTATACGCCCGCCACCGGCTAAAAGAGTTGGTAAGTATTGGCCAAAACTGATCGCTAATCCCAATGCGGCTGCAATTAAAATAGGTGCAAATAACTGCGGTAATTTCACCTTAAAAAACACTTTGCTAGGCGCTGCGCCCAAACTTGCTGCAACGCGCGCAAAGCGAGAGTCTAACCGCCTATAACTGCTCGCGAGTGACAAAAATACGTAAGGCAAAACAAACAGTAAATGGGTAAACACCACATTAAAAAACGCGGCTTGGTTATTTACCCATTGTTGTATCCATACTAGGCCAAACAAAAAGGCAATACTGGGTACTAATAGCGGTAAGTAAATAATTAAACTGGTAAAGCGAGAAATAGGTTTGTCGCTTAACTGCTCCGACTCTAAACACAATAAAGTAACCGTAATGGCAAATACCGTTGTTACTAAACCAATAGCTAGGGTATTAAAAAGCGGGTTGCTCATTTGCATTAATGCACTGTTAAAATGCAGTAGTGTAAATTGCTCGGGGAGTGCATCGGGAAAGCGCCAAAAGCCGGCAACCGACCACAAAATAAGGGCAATTAGCGAGAGTAAAATAAAACCGATCACTAAAACGGTGAGCACTACCGTTAGCTTTTGCCAATAAAATCCGCCGTATTCGCGCACCCCGTTAGTGAGTGAATCGCTAAATAATACTTTTATCGCTTTTTCGCCGCCAAGCCAAAGCGCAAGTAACCCACCCGTGAGTGCCAGTTGTAGCAAAGCACCGGCTGAGGCTTTAATACGTAAGTTTAAATCGACATCGTTAAACCAATGCATAATAGCTACCGCTAATGTTGGCGGTGTATTTGGGCCTAAAATAAGTGGCATTTCTACACTGGCGCTGGCATAAGCGAGCACAGCTAAAATAGGTAAACGCAGCAGTGGGTAAAGGCTAGGGAGTATTACTTTAAAAAAGGCGGTCATGGGGCAGTAACCCAGATTAAGCGCAACTTTATGTTGCTGGCGTAATTTTTTGCCAAGTTCAGGCTGCGCCAGTACGCCTAGTGCCATTAATAACAAAAATGGCAGTTCTTTAAGCGTTAACCCTAAAATTATACTAATGCCGAACGAGTCATGCGGAAATAGGCCGTTTGGTGCAAGTTCCCACCCGCTTAACCAAGGCGATAACATTCGCGAAATCATGCCTGAAGGGGCAATTAAAAAACCTACCGCAATAGCCGCTGCAGCGTGTGGGATCACTAAAATAGGGCTCAGTAAACGCTGAATGCGGTTAAGCCAAGGGCTGTTAAAAAAAGCGGCTAAAATCATCAAAGTAATAATAAAAGCAAGTAAGGTACTTATTAAACCTGTGCCAATACTTAGCATAGCCATATTTATTAGGCCGGGTGTTTGCCAAAGCATGGTAAAGCCTTGCAAGCCAAATGTTGTTTGATCAAGTGCAGGGGCATAACCAAAGGCGGGTAGTAACACACTAATTAAGCCGCCAAGTACGGGTAAAATAAGTAAAACGAGTAAAAAGCGTGGGCTTAATTTTACTATTTTACTAAACATATCATGGCTTTTACGGGCGTGAGGCCCATGGCTTGTCGCCACTTTATTGCTAACAACACTCATTGGCTTACCCCATAGCGAGTTTGCCAGCCTTGCATTATGGCATTTACCCAGCTTGGGTGTGGCTCGCTCAATGTGCGCTTAATACTGTTAAAAGGCAGTGCACTTGGGTGCGGTTTAGCTGTTTTAAACAAGGCTTGTTGTTCTGGCGTTAGCCTTGATTGAATAAGTACGCTTTTATCGCCCCATATATGCGCTTTTTGCTTTTGGGCTTGCGCCTCTGGGCTTAATAAAAAGTTAGCGACTAATTGCGCGCTTTGCTGGTGGCTTGCATTGTAAGGAATAGCCACAAAGTGAGTATTACTTAAACTGCCATCAGCCATTGCATAGCTGCGAATGCTTTTTGGTAAATCGTAGCGTTTAACGGCTGCGGGCACTTCGGGTGCTGAAAAGGTAAAGGCAATACTTAGCTCTGTATCGTCTACTAAACGGCGCATTTGCGCGCCACTTTGCATAAAATGAGTGCCACCACGCCAAAGAGTTGGGTGTAGTTTATCTAAAAAGTCCCACAGTGGGTTTAACACTTGTGCTGTGTTATTAGCGGTAGCCGCTTGGTTTAGCTGCGCTTTAATATTTTCGCTGCTTTGCTGATGCAGTACAACTAAGGCGTATTTTAAAAAGCTCATCCCTAAAAAATCAGGCGGCTTTGGGTAGCTAAAGCGCCCCGGGTTTTGTGTGCTCCAGTTTAATAATTCGTTTAATGTAGTAGGGGGTTTATTGTTTGTTTGTTCATTTATTGCAAGGCTGTCGTAATAAAAGGTGAGCGATGCTTGCCCCCACGGTGCTTCCATACCGTTTGTGGGTATGCCAAAGTCAAAATTAACAGCAGGGTTATTAGCGGGATCAGTGTAGGCAAAGTGTGGCAGTTTATTTGCCCACTGTTTTAACAACAATGCGTGCTCGCTCATAGTGGCAAAGTTAGCGCCGTTTATCCATAGCAGATCAACACTGCCTTGGTCATTATTATGTGCTGATTTTTCGGCCAACACACGGCTTACTGCTTCGCTGGTGTCGCTGAGCTTTACATGCACTAAGTTAATATTATATTTAGTTTTAACTTGCTGGGCAGCCCATTGAATATAGGCATTTATTTGCGCGTCGCCGCCCCAGGCATAAAAGTACACGCTTTGGTTATTACCAAGCGTTTCAATACTTTTCCAGCGAGTGACTAAATCTTTACTCATATTTTGAGCGTTATTATTAGCAAAAGTGCTTAAACTTGTTATTAAGCAAACGCAAAACGCGACACAGTAAACACTGTATCGCGTAGCTGTTTGCCAAAACTTACTGGCGTGCATTTAAATCCCAGTTGTAGTCTAAAAATTTTACTTTCATGTCATTATTTTTAAGCGCTTTTTGCTGAGCGGGTACTAGTTTAAGTGCATCGCTATATTGCAGTAAAAACTGCTGTAAGGTATTTGCCCCGTTAAAGCCTTGTTCAAAGTCATCACCGTACCACTTAAATATAGAGGAGATATTTAGCGTATTTTCCTGAGCCATATTACGTGTTGTATCAGATAAAAAACGCACCGTTTGCTGTTGCAATTGGCTCTCTAGTTCAGTAGCTGTGAATGCCTCCCCGCGCAGCGCAGGGCAACCAATACTTGCACAATTTACAGCAAAATGAATGCGTGGGTCGTTATATTTACCGCTGCCACGAATTAAACCATGCTCTATGTCATCAAGGCTGCGAGTTTTACCAAGTAGTGGCACAAACGCTTTGCTCCATGGTGAGCTAAAAAAGCTGCCTAAGTCTTTAATTGATTCAAGATTTGGGTATTCTTTACTTGCAAGGTTAGAGACGATAAGCTCAACAGTCCACGCATTATAAGCATTGATTAAAAAAGCGAGTTGCTTAGGCTTTTCCCACGCGTCAAATTCGCTTTGCGTTACAGCCGTTAACGAATCTAAATACGTTTTTAGCTGTGCATGCTCACGTTTTATGGCTGCGTAATCAACCTCTGTGCTGTGATTATGGTTAATTGCTACAACATGCTTATTTAGCAAGGCATTCCAGCTATCGTGCAGGTTATTAGTCGTGCTTTGCGCTTGGCTTGCAAGCGACGTTGCAAGTAACGCTGCACTTAATAATAAAGGCTTTAATGTTGTGTTAAACATATTAGCCTCGACGCCACGTATGATATTTTTCGAGCATGTTAAGTACTTTTTCAGGCGCATGCGCGCGTTTCCACTCACCTGCAGCGTATTTGTTGCCTTCAGCCCAAGTAGGATAACTGTGTATAGTACCCAGTATTTTATTAAGGCCTAAACCGTGTTTCATGGCCAGTACAAATTCAGCAATTAAATCACCCGCGTGTTCAGAGACCACAGTTACACCGAGTATTTTGTCTTTGCCTTTAGGGGTAATGACTTTAATAAAGCCTTTTGTGGCGCTGTCGGTAATTGCGCGGTCTAGCTCTTCAAACTCAAAGCGAGTGATTTCAAAATCGATACCTTTATCAATTGCATCTTGCTCGTTTAAACCCACACGTGCCACTTCTGGGTCAATAAAGGTGGTCCATGGAATAACGCGGTAATCTACTTTAAACTTTTTAAGGTTACCAAATAAGCCGTTTACTGCTGCGTACCAACCCTGATGAGCCGCTACGTGCGTAAATTGATAAGGGCCAACAATATCGCCTGCGGCAAAAATATTAGGGTATAGCGTTTCTAGGTATTCGTTAGTGACTATTGTACGGTTTGTTTCTATGCCTAGCGCTTCAAGGCCGTAACCTTTAAGGCGGGCACTGCGGCCAACAGCGCATAGCAGTTCGTCGTATTCAATAGCAATTTCTTCATTATTGCCTTCGTTAAGGCGTTTAACAATAATGAACTTTTTACCATCGCGCGCTTCACAGCGTAATGCCTGATGCGAGGTTAAAATGTTTACGCCGCTTTCGCTCAACGCTTCATGAGCAAAGGTAGACACTTCAACGTCTTCTTTGATCATGATGCGCTCCGCCATTTCAATTTGCGTAACGCTTGAACCTAAACGTGCAAAGCTTTGTGCTAATTCGCTACCAATTGGGCCACCACCAAGTACTACAAGCTTTTTAGGTGCCTCATCTAGCGCTGCAAATTTATCCCATAAAGTATCGCTTGTTACATAACCGGTTTCTTCTATACCGGGCAGTGGCGGTACAAATGGGCGTGCGCCAGTGGCAATAACAATAGTACGCGCAGTTAATGTTTGCGTGCCGCCATCGTTAAGTTTAATTTCTACCCTCCACGGGTCGATTAATTTGCCGTAGCCTTTTACTACGTCTACGCCTAAATTAGTGTAGCGCTCTATGCTGTCGTGCGGTGCTATATCGGCAATTACTTTATGAACACGCGCCATTACTTTTTTAAACGAAAACTGCGGTGTCATGTTTTCTAGGCCGTAGTGTTCACCGTGGCGAATTTGCTCTGCAATTTTAGCGCTTTTAATTATCGCTTTACTTGGAACGCAACCGTAGTTTAAACAGTCGCCACCCATTTCGCCCGCTTCAATAAGGGTTACTTTTGCTTTAACAGCAGCGGCAATATAGCTTGTTACCAAACCACCAGCACCGGCACCAATAACAATCATGTTACGGTCGAAGCTTTTAGGTTTAATATAGTTTTTGTATACACGACGTTTTTTAAACACGTTTAAGATCCCTTTAGCAATAAATGGGAATACGCCCAATAAAGCGAATGATAAAATTAAGTCCAACGATAAAATGCCCGATAAACTCTCTATTTGAGCAAGCTGCGTACCTGCATTAACAAATACAAATGTACCGGCTAGCATACCCACTTGGCTTACCCAGTAAAAAGTCCATGACTTGATGGCTGTTACGCCCATTAACAAGTTGATTAAAAAGAACGGAAACACCGGCACTAAACGCAACGTAAATAAGTAAAAGCCGCCTTCTTTTTCAACGCCTGCATCAATGGCTGCTAAACGCTCAGGAAAGCGCTTTTTAATGGTGTCGCGCAATAAGTAACGTGATACTAAAAAGGCCAATGTAGCACCTATGGTTGATGCAAACGATGCAACCAATAAGCCTTCAACTAAGCCAAATAAAGCACCCGCTGCCAGTGTTAAAATAGCCGCGCCCGGTAAAGACAATGCAGTAACCACCACATACAATAAAAAGAATCCGCCAATTATTAATAGCGGAGATTGCGCTTTATATTGGCTAAACTGATCCATCGACCCTTTTAAGCCCTCAAGCGTAAGTAGTTGGTGCAAATCAAAATGAAAGAACAGGCCGATGGCGACCGCTGCAATCAATAACAAAAGTATTTTTTTAATCATGTTCTCTCTTCTCTAGCATTGCTGTTTAGAAATTATGCGTAAGCGTCAGTTTTGCGTTTATTGGTAATTCAGGAAAAGCCAAGGTTGCACCAAAATAACCGCCTTCAAATACAGGGCGCCAATTTTTTTGATTGGTAACGTTGTTTACATCTAAGCGTAACTTGGTGCTAGGCGTAAAAGCATAGCTAGTATTTACGTTTAATGTGTACTGATCGCGAATATGTACGGTTGCCAAAAAGTCTAATGGGTAACTCTTTGTATATAGACCTGAAAAACCCGTTTGCCATTTCGAATTAATTGAATAATTTCCGTTAAAGCTAAAAGATTGCTCTGGAATGCCTTGAACTTGGCTACTTGAAGGCGCAAATGCGGTAAAACTAGGAGCGCCCACACTGGTGCCTGCAATAATATCAGGACGAGAATTGTCAAATGCATCGGCTACTTGGGCAGAATCTTGACTACTTGCAGAATTATCGTAGCGGGCGTCAATGTAGCTATAGCCTGCGCTTAACCAATACGGGTAGGCATCGTAAAATACTTGGCTTTCAAAACCTGTGGTGCGAATACCGGTATTACTGCCATCGCGGTTACGTAAACTACGGCGTTGGCTAAATATTGCGCCATCGGCGTACCAATCGCTATTGGTTGGTGCATATTTTAAACCAAATTCAACTAGGGTATTTTCGGTGGCAAAATTTTGTGCACTAATGGTATTGTCGCCACCAAGTGTAGTGCCGCCAGCCATGCTATTTGATGTGGCTTCGTTGTAACTTGCTGCGCCATAAGTGGTGTAATCATCGCTGAGTCGGTAATTAAAACTTACTTGCCCTGAATGCAAAGTGTCGTTAATGCTGTCGCTGGCGGCAATTTGCCCTACAGGTGCTATTGGGTCGTTTGCTTCTACGTCATAAAAGTCAACGCGGTAGCCAACACTGGTATGAAACTTATTAGTCCAATCTGAATCTTGCTGAATAGCCACCCCTGTTTGCCATGAGCGTGAGTCTGTGGTGTCTGATAAGTTAAAGTCGCCACTGCCGTCGTTATTAATATCGTACTGACCACCCGGCGATACATATACACCTGGGCGAAGTTCAATAAAGCGTGCTTGTTGCTCTGCACTTAGCGGTATGCGTCTATTTGAAAGTGGGCCAGTTAAATCTATGGGTAAGTCGGCTTCGGTGGTAAATTGGCTGTAACCTAATACGCGGTTATAGCGTACATCAAAGGCAAAAATAGTTTGCTGGTTACTATTCCAAAGGTAGGTAAGCTCGGTACGGTTTTGCGCGGTATCGGCACCCTCTATAATTTCAACAAAGCTGTTTTGTGCAATTTCATCACGTTGTAAATGCTGAAAGTAGGAAATGTTTTTAATTGACGCGTGACTAGAAAGCTCACGTTTATAAATACTGTGTAGTAAGTAAGTAGTGGCTTCGTTTTGATTATCAGGATCGGTCAGTACGGTGCTGCGGTCTATTTTTACTTGCCCGGTTGGCGAAATAACCGAACCCGCTAAAGGTACAGTGCTACCATTTGCTTGCACACCTTGGCCGGTAATATACAGTCCGTCATCTATTAACGCCTGAGTAGGGCGGTTAATACCGGCGTTATCGGTAAATTCAACTTGGTATAATTCAAAATTAAGATCCCAGCTGCTTTTATCATCAGGAAATACACGCAGGGCTGCAAATAAGCTGTCGCTTTTTGTGCCTGAGTAGTCGTAATAACTGCCGTTATCAATATGCTCCGCACTAACTCTAAAACCTACTTTGTCTTTTACTATGGGGGCGCTGTAGTCAACCAGTACTCGATATTGATCCCATCGTCCTGCCGATAAGCTTGCTTTACCTTTACTTTCGTCTGTAGCGGCTTTTTTAGAGTGTAAGTTTACAAACCCGCCATTGCGTTGGCTTGAGCCAAATAATACCGGTGGCGCACCTTTTACTACATCTATCTGTTCTATAGCGTTGAACGATAACGGTACACCAAAGCCATTGTTGCCCGCTTGACGACGTGTACCATCTTGAAAAAGCTCACCTAATTGGCCGCGTATAGTGGGTAAACTTGGCGCGCCAAAACCACTTGCTGAATAGGTATTAGGGCTTACTGCAAGCACATCTTGTAACGTGGTAATGTTAAGCTGCTCTATTAGCTCGCTCGAAATAGGCGTTACCGAACGTGCTATGTCTTTTAGTGCTAAGTTGTCGCCAAATGGGCCATCTATGCTGGCATCTTTAACTGAAAGGCCTTGAGATTTAATAACTTGGCCAGCTACTTCAATGTGCTCTATGGTGTTATTGGTTGTTACTGTTGAGCTTTGGGCAGCTTGCGCCAGCAGTGGGGTATTTAATACGCTTGCTAACGATAGGGCTAAGTATTGGTATTTCAAGGGCTTTCTCTTTCTTGTTAATAGTTGATGATGATAAAGACCGAAAGGTGTAAAAATAACTTTCAGTAAAGTTTCGATTCTTTTTATTTTTTAGGGCATAACAAAACAGCTGCGTTTAAAGCATGCTAATAAAATATTGCCGTTTCATTTGTAAAAAAATAGCAATAGAGTGACGATATTACACAGATTATAAATAATTGCTTTTAAACATATTTTTAAATTGTAGTCTACTTGCCAGCAGTTAACCTATTATATTTATTAGCTTTTATGTATAGCGTTTAAATACTTAAAATAAGCCGTGCCTTAACTGTTAATAAGCTAAGTAGGTAAGGGTAATTAAAAATAATTATGCTTTTTTGAAATAAAAACCAAGTTATACGGTCTTGGTAATTTAATAGTTTATTAATATTTTTATTAAAGGAAGTTTTATGACAAATCCAATCAGTGCTGATCTACAAAACCGTTTGCAGTGGTCTTTACTCTCTCTGCGTGTGGGTGTTTTTATTGTAATGATAATGTGGACGCTGGATAAATTTGTGAATCCGGCACATAGCGCCGGTATTTTTGAAAAGTTTTATGGCATTAGTGGGTCAACAGATATAGTGGCGTATGTGTTAGGTGCGCTGCAATTAGTTTTAGTCTTAGCATTTTTGGCGGGTATTAAAAAGCGACTTACTTACGGAATCATTTTTGTAATGCATGGCTTGTCTACACTTTCATCGTACAACCAGTACATAGATGGCTTTAACAACTTATTATTCTTTACTGCATGGCCAATGTGGGCTGCGTGTTTTGCGTTGTATTTATTGCGCGACCAAGACGTAAAATTTACTATAAAGTAATACATAAAAAATTGGTTATAAGCCGCTTGGCTTATAACCAAATAGTACACAAGGGAGTGTATCAAAGTTAAAGTTATAGCGTATAAAGTAGTTACTGCATGCAGTTAGTGCATTGCATCGTTGTAGTGCTCAGCTAAGCTTTCTTTTTGCCCTTCGGTTAGTGCTTTGCCGGCTAGTTGAAATACTTCGTGCTCTTCCTCATCTAAGTGATGATGCACTAAATGATGGAGTTTTTTAGCAGCAACCAACCACGCTGGTGAACTCCTATCGGTTTCTTCAAGTTGTTCAATTAATTCATCAATATCATGATGTTCTGCCACACTATGGCGAGCTTTTTCATGGGTTAGATCTTCAAACATCAGTGGGTTATAAAAATAACGCTCTTCAAACTTTGCATGTTGTTTTAGCTGTGTTTTTAATTCAAGCATTAACTTTTGACGCTCATCTGTATCACCATGAGTTTGGATAAGCGCATCTACTAACTTACGTTGTATGTCATGATCGGCGCGTAGTGCTTCAAAAATATTCATTTTATTTCCTACTTTACTTATTGTTTAAATAATATGAAGCAAATATAAGGCCATTTTTAATACACTGTAATACAAGGGGTTTTGTTTTTATTACAAAGAGATTATTTGAGAGGTGTGTAAAAATTACTATGCACTGTATAAAGCTAACAACAAAAAGGGCTAATATTGCTACTAGCCCTGTAATAAAATAACTTACTTATTCATAACCGTATTTAGCTAGCTATTTATTTGCGTCTTTTATTGCTTTAAGTTTAGCTGCGTGGTCAATTTCAAACGCGGGCATGTCTTTATTGCCATCGATCAGGTAGTTATCCATCCAACGCATTAAACGTAAGCTGTAGTCGTACTGAGCTGCTACTTTACGGTTACCGTGGCCCTCGCCAGGGTAGTAAACTAAACGCACGTCTTTACCTTGCACTTTCATGTAACGGTATAGCTCCATTGATTGCGCTGGGTGTACACGAGGATCGTCTTTACCGTGCATAATTAATAATGGTGTTTTAGATTGTCCAGCCCAATAAATAGGGCTGCGCTCTAAGTACCATTGCCATTTATCCCAAGGGTATGAACGAGCATGTACTAGGTTCATTTCGTTAGATATATCGGTAGTACCAAACTTAGATAATTGATTAGATACGCCAACAAACATTACGCTGGCAGCAAAGTGCTCAGTTAATTTTGTTGCGCCCCACGCAGAAGCATAACCGCCGTATGAGCCACCAGTAATACCAACACGTTTAGTGTCTACTAAACCCATATCAACAAGGTGGTTTTTAAAATCTACTAAGTCATCAAACTCTTTGCCTGCGTAGTCATTTTGGCCAAGTTTAGAGTAATCAACCCCTTTACCCGTTGAGCCACGATAATTTGGATAAAATACAGCGTAACCACGAGCTGCCCCCATTTGACCAGGACGTGAGTAGTTAGTTAACCAACCGTCTTTGTCATGGCTTTCAGGGCCGCCATGTACCGACATGATTAATGGGTAACGTGTCCCTTTTTTATAATCAAGCGGATACACAAGTACACCATCAATTTCTACGCCGTCACGGGCTTTTAAATTAATTGTTTGTTGCTTGGCAAAGCGCTTGTCGTTTAGCCACGTGTTTGAATCGGTTAAACGCTCTGCTTTTTTGCTACGAACAATAAACACTTCGTTAGGATGTTTTGCGGTATTGGCGCGCAGCGCTAAGGTTTTATCTGAAGCAGAGATACTTAGGCTTGAGGCAATAAATTGACCCTCTTTAACTATTTTTTTGTATTTAGTGCTGCCGGTTTTAATGCTGCCGACAAAGCTTTGGGTGCCTACATTGGCAATAAAGTTTAAGGTATTGCGTTTATTCTGCCATTCAATATCGGCTACGTGGCCGCTAAAGTTGGGTAACCACTCATCTACTTTACCGCTTTTTGTATCGGCTAAAAATAAGCGACCAGTAGCAGGATCGTGTTTATCTTGTGCGCCTAAAATTGCGATATAACGACCATCATGAGAAAGCTCTGCTGTACCAAGTTTACCCTCTGTGGCAAACGACATAGTTACTTGATTACTTGCTATATCAAACAAGTGCCATTGTGATTTTGTGTACTTATCATCAATTAACGCAGTAGGCTGAGTTTTAACCAGTAGCTTTTTGCCATCGGCAGCCCAGTTAACATCACTAACATAGTTAGCTACATTGAGCGCGGCAGGTGAAAGTGGCTTATCGGTTTGTTTTAAATCAGCAATAAACAGCTGTTTGTTTTTTAAACCTTGTTCGTATACCTCTGCCATAAAGCCTAATTTTTTAAGCTCTTTATCAGATTTATCAGCTGCTGGCATTGCCAAAATAGCGAGGTGTTTATTGTCAGGGCTTAGTGCGTAGCTTGAAATAGAGGTATCTTTTAATGACAGTACTTTATGTGCTTGGCCGCCATCAACCGGAATTTGATAAAGCGCGGTAAATTTGTCATCTTTTAATTTTGCTAAAAAGTAGATGGTTTTACTGTTGTTAGACCATTGAATGCTGCTAATACTAACCGAACCGGTAATAAAAGGGCGCTCTACACCTTTGTCGTTAACCACATACAGCTCACGGTAGTTAGTGCCATTTTCATCAACGTACAGCTCACGCGGCACCGAACGAGTAAAAGCGACATTATCGCCATCTGGACTAATACTGGTTTGAATAACTGATTGAATTTTTGGGATATCTTCAACCGTTAATACTGTTGAAGCACTTACCAATGAGCTAGATAATCCCATTGCAAGCACTAAGCTAAGTTTTAACATTAAACTTTCCTTTATATACACGTTAACTTGGCAGTATAGCAAGGCTGATGTAATAGGCTAAAAAATGCGATTAACACACTGTTTATAAAGGTTAATGGATAAAGCGGTGATAAAAGTAATGACGCCAACTTTTATCACAAATGTTGGCGTATATTTTAATTAATGGATAGGTGAGAAAAGCGCGTTACAAACTCTTTTTAGGTGGCAGTGCTACGTTGGCAAAAATTAACCCAGCTACTAGCGACATAAAAATTAAAAACGTTTGCTGGCCTATATGTTCTGCATAAACAAAGTCTTGACCTTCAATAAGCGAGTTTAAGCCAATATAGGTTTTGCTACCCGGCACTAATACAATTAAGCCTTGCATAGCAACAATAGAAGCGGGGGCGTTGGCCACGCGATTAAATAAGTTACTAAATATGCCAACGGCTAATGCGCCAACAAAGGTCCCTAAGGTGTAATCGAGATACATAGCAGAGCCAATACTGGTGCCATAAGCAATAAAACCAGACGCAATAGACCACACGGCATGTTTAAGCTTGGTTCTAAATATGACTATTAGGCTGCTACACAGCAAAAATATAGCCAGCCAAGGCGTCCACGCTGGCAGTGGCGCAGGTTGCACAAAGTCGGCCTGTCCAAATAATGCAAAACCAATACCTATGCCAATAAAACCACCAAAGTAGAGTTTAAACAGCAACATGAATGAGTCCATCACCCGTGCTGTACCCGACACTAAGTGCCTTGCTGCAAGTTCTGCTAATCCTAGGGCTAATGCTAAACCCGGAATAAATACAATGATGGACGACAGTACCACTAAACGTATATTGATCTCTGGGGCAAAATAAACACTAATAGCACAAGCAACGATTGACGATACAATTGCTACCAAAGGCTCAAGCATGTGGGCGACACGTTTTGAGCGCCCCGACCAAAGCACAAACAAGTATACAATAGATGAGAGTAACGCAGACCAAGCTACATCAAACCAACTGGTGCCCATTAACATAGCAAACGCACCACCAGATGTGGCAAACGCAATGCCCGTAGTGAGTTTATTGTAAGAGTTAGGAGCAACAAAAATAATGTCTAGCTGTTCGTCCACTTCGTGCAAGGTTAACTTGCCATCAAGCATTTGATTAACTAAGTCGTCGGTGTCGGCAAGTGAGCCTAGGTCGTGATCGCCAGGATCTACCCGTGCAACATGGGTATACTCGTCTTCGTGGCCGTCGGTCCAAATAACAAAGGTAACGGAGGTAGGCGACATAACAAACGACGATTTAAGGTCTAAGTAGGTCGCAACTTCCATTAAATGCGCTTCTAAGCGGTATGCGGGCGTACCATATTTGTGCAGCATTTTACCTAATTTAACGATAAATTTGCGTTTTTCTGTAAAGGTTGCGTTTTTCAAATGCTTTTAAGCCAACGGTTAAATAACTAAGCTAAAAATATAGACAAAATTGCGAAATTTGCCCACGTTTAATGGGCGCGATTTTAAACACTAATTGGTGTGTGTCTAGTCATTTTTAATCTAATTTTTTATTTTTTTCAGCTATCCATTGCGACATGTATTGTGTGCTGCGCATTGTATGATGTTTGAGCATTTGGCCTGTAAAGTTTTTTTCGCGATGGGCATTTAAATCGCTACTTATTGAATCGACTTTTTGAATTAACGCAGCGCTTAATTGGGCTTTGTCATACAGCGTATTAAGTAGTGTATTGCCATCTTGTTGTGCTTGTTCAAATTCACTTTGATTGTTGTACATTTCAACGGCTGCATTTGCAAAATCTTCGGCGGTGTTTGCTATTTTTCCAGGCCAAGGTAACTCATTATGCATACCTTCACTGCCAATATTAGTGGTAACACTTGGGGTTTGCATAATCATGGCTTCAAGTAATTTACCTTTAATACCTGCGCCAAAACGCAGTGGTGCTAAACATACTCGTGCGCTTTGCATTACCTCAAGCGCATTATCGGCCCAGCCTTTAATTAAAAACCCCGATTTAGGGTTGTTAAGTGCAGTTGCTTTTGGCGGCGGGTACGATCCATAAATATGCAGCTCAGCTTTAGGCAGTTGCTTGCGAATAAGAGGCCAAATTTGTTGTAAATAAAGCACTGCATCCCAGTTTGGCGCGTGCCTAAAGTTACCGATGGTCATAAAGTGTTGGCGCAGCTCAAAGGTTTTAGTGCTGGTGGGCAATGTGTTTAAATCGACCATAAAAGGTAAATGGTGTAATAAGCTAGGCTCTATTTTAAATACATCATTAAGTAAACTCATTTCATAGCTAGAAATAATAAGGCTTAAATCGCAACGTAAGATGGCTGCAATTTCGCGTTTTGCTATGTCTGAATGCAAGTCGTTAGTGGTAAATTCTCGCTCGCCTTTGTGGGCTTCGTGGCGGGCATTACGCAAACATTGTAGATCTTCAGTATCTAAAATTTTCAGCGCATTCGGGCAATGCTTATCAACGCGCCAACCAAACTGTTCTTCCATCATAAAGCGATCAAACATAACGATATCGGGAGCATATGCTTTAACGTAATCGTCAAAACTTTCGCAGTTAAGCGCAATGCTCTGGCTACTAATACCAAAGTCGTCAAGGTTGACCATGTGCTCGGTGCGCAGTGCCGGCGTTGCAAACTCTACTTGCCAGTTTTGGGCTCTAAAGGCATTTAATAACGACATCATGTGCGTGCCTGCAGCAGATGAGTTGGGCTCTGGCCATACGTAGCCAATTACCAGCACTTTTTTCATTGGCTAGGATCTCTTATTAGTAAGTTTAAATTTACCCATATAGAAACAGGTAAGCTTATTTTTGTGATGGTTATTACAATATTAACGGTAGTAGCACAGTAAATTTAGCGCACTAGTTCTACACAAGTTCAATGCTTATAAAGTCATTTTTTATTAATGGGTAATATTAAAAAATATGACAGCATTTACTTTATTCATCAGCATTGTTTTTTAGGTGTACAGCACTTTATAAATAGCGCTGTAGTGTAGCTTAAGTTAGGGTGGCGATAAATCATTTACGCTATTTTGTATAACCTTAATGCTTTATGAATGCGGCAAAACATGTTTAGATAGCTTTATTAAACTAAATAATTACTAAAGGACAAAACATGAACGCTTTTAGGCTGTTAGTTGCCTTTATTGGCTGTATTGCATTACTGCCAATGAGCTATGCAGAGCAAGGATATCAAACGCCATCGGCTGAACTTGCTGCATTAGTAGATGCTAAGTTATCGCCCACCAGTAGTTTGTCAGACGATGGCCAATGGCTGGCATTGTTTGAGCGCAAACGTGTTGTGTCGCTAGATGAGTTGGCAAAAGAGGAGCTTAAACTGGCGGGCATTAAACTCAACCCGGCAAACTTTTCACGCTCACGCGTAAGTGCAAAATACAGTGAGGTGCAAATTAAACACGTACAAAGTGGTACGGTTATTAATATTAATAACTTGCCACAAGGTATTATTCGCGCGCCAAAGTGGTCATCAAATAGTGAGTACTTAGCCTTCGTGGTTGAGCAAAAAAATGATGCGCGTTTATGGTTATACAATGTAAAAACAAAACAAGCTAATGAGCTAAACTCAATTGCGCTAAACTCTGTCCTTACTGCATCCCCTTATGAATGGCTACCCGATAGCAGTGCCTTGGTTGCAAATTTAGCCGTGAATTTAGGAAAAACCAGGTTACAAAATGATAGTCAAAGTACTGTGCCTGTTATTCAGCAAAGTAGCGGCGAAAAAGCCCCTGCACGTACTTATCAAAACTTATTAACCGGTCCGTTTGATGAGGCGCAGTTTAAGTTTTATGGCCAAGGGCAACTCGCCTATATAACGCTTGATGGTCATGCGCAACCGATTGGCCGCCCTGCGTTACTTAAGTCATTTTCAGTATCACCCGACTCAACCAATATATTAGTGGCAAGCATAAACGAGCCATTTTCGTATCAAGTTCCATACAACCGCTTTGCTACAACATGGCAAATATGGGGAATGCGTGGTTTTTCATTAGTTGAGCTGGCAAAACAACCATTAGCCGATAATATTCCACAAGGCTACGACAGTGTACGTACTGGCAGACGTGACTTTGAGTGGCGAGCCGATCAAGGTGCAGAGGTTATTTGGGCCGAAGCGCAAGATGGCGGTGATATGAAAACCGATGTTGAATATCACGACTTTATTTACAGCTTACGTGCACCGTTTAAGCGCGAGCCTAAACTGTTTGCTAAAGTAGAGCGTCGTTATTCGGGTATAGAATGGGGTAACGATAATATTGCTATGCTCAGCGATTGGCGCTTTAGTGACCGCCAAGTGCGTACTTATATTATTGCCCCACGTGATGCTGATAAAAACCGCATATTATTTTCAGAGCGTAGTTACAACGATGCTTACAAAGACCCAGGTAGAGCACTATATGAGCGCAATGATTTAGGCAGCAAGGTAATAAAAGTGGTTGGCGGACGCTATCTATTTTTACGCGGTAATGGCGCATCAGAGCAAGGTAATGTGCCGTTTTTAGACCAATACGATGTAAAAACTAATAGCAGCAAACGTTTGTGGCAATCAGCGGCACCTTATTATGAGCGTGTTCGTGCGTTACTTGATGACGAAGGTAAGCGTTTTATTACTATTAGAGAGTCTAAAACAGAGCAACCTAACTTTTTTATTCGTGATTTAAATAAACAAAATTTAACTCAAATTACTAATTTTGAGCACCCTTACCCTGCATTTAAAGGCGTAACAAAAGAGCAATTACGTTATACCCGAGATGACGGTGTTGAGCTTTCAGGCACACTTTATTTACCACCAGGTTATGATAAAACTCAAGGCCCATTACCTGTATTAATGTGGGCATACCCGCTTGAATATAAAGACAAAGCAGTCGCTTCTCAAGTGCGTGAGTCGCCTTATGAGTTTACCTCTATTGGTTACTGGGGCCCAATGCCTTACTTAGCTAAAGGTATTGCGGTATTTGACGATCCTAAAATGCCTATTGTGGGTATTAAGGGCAGTGAACCAAATGATAACTTTAGAAAGCAACTAGTGGCCAGCGCACAAGCTGCCGTAGATGTATTGGTTAAAAAAGGCATTGCTGATAAAAACAATATTGCCATAGCAGGGCATTCATATGGTGCATTTATGGTGGCTAACTTATTAGCGCATAGTGACTTGTTTAAAACCGGTATTGCCCGCAGTGGCGCGTATAATCGCACCTTAACGCCGTTTGGCTTTCAAGGCGAAGAGCGCGATTTTTGGCAAGCCGAAGATGTGTACGCAAACATGTCGCCATTTTTTCATGCCGAAAAAATTAACGAGCCAATGTTAATGATTCACGGGCAAGAAGATCCGAATTCTGGAACTTTTCCAATGCAAAGTGAGCGTATGTACGCCGCGTTAAAAGGCTTAGGTAAAGAAGCGCGTTTAGTTATGCTACCCCATGAAGCACATGGCTATCGAGCCCGTAAAAGTTTACTGCATGTATTGTGGGAGCAGGAACAGTGGTTAAACAAATACCTGTTAATGGATGAAGAGGCTGAGCCGGTAAAGGTAATAACTGAGCAAGTGGCAGAGCCAACACCGAGCCAGTAGTAAAGTACGTGTTTATGCTGTGAGAGCAAGAAGATCCACTCTAAATCTCACGGCACCTTCCTAATGCAAAGTGAGCGTATGTACGCCGCGTTAAAAGGCTTAGGTAAAGAAGCGCGTTTAGTTATGCTACCCCATGAAGCACATGCTTATCGTGCTCGTAAAAGTTTACTGCATGTATTGTGGGAGCAGGAACAGTGGTTAGATAAGTACTTACTTAATGACTCTGCCGAGCCGGTAAAGGTAATAACTGAGCAAGTGGCAGAGCCAACACCGAGCCAGTAGTAAAGTACGTGTTTATGCTGTGAGAGCAAGAAGAGCCACTCTAAATCTCACGGCACCTTCCCAATGCAAAGTGAGCGTATGTACGCCGCGTTAAAAGGCTTAGGTAAAGAAGCGCGTTTAGTTATGCTACCCCATGAAGCACATGGCTATCGAGCCCGTAAAAGTTTACTGCATGTATTGTGGGAGCAGGAACAGTGGTTAGATAAGTACTTACTTAATGACTCTGCCGAGCCGGTAAAGGTAATAACTGAGCAAGTGGCAGAGCCAACACCGAGCCAGTAGTAAAGTACGTGTTTATGCTGTGAGAGCAAGAAGATCCACTCTAAATCTCACGGCACCTTCCCAATGCAAAGTGAGCGTATGTACGCCGCACTTTAGAGCAATAAAATGTATTTTTGCACTTTATCATCTCAGACTTTTGCCATATATGAGTGTATAAAACTTCCAAATTCAGACGCTTTTTGTTTTTCATAATAAAGGATAAATAACGCGAAAGCCTTGCTGTTCAGGGCTTTCAAGTGGGGAGATGCTTTACTAATAGGGGAATTTTATTTTGGGCTGATACTTTGTTAAGGGGGAGGTTACCTTACCAAAAACAGGCTCAATGTGAGCGAGTACAAATGGTCATATTACATATCATTTATCTTTCACCTTAGCTCTTTTTCCTTTACCCTTTCGCCTAGAACCTATTACAACTTTGTCTTTAACCCATTACGAGTTTTAAATGATTGATATAACAGTACTCGCGGTATTTATTCCCACCTTCTTTTTTGTTTCGATCACCCCAGGTATGTGTATGACGTTAGCCATGACGCTAGGCATGAGTATTGGCGTGCGGCGCACTTTATGGATGATGCTTGGCGAGCTACTCGGCGTTGCTAGTGTTGCAGTTGCTGCAGTGCTAGGCGTGGCGAGTATTATGCTTAATTATCCAGAGGCGTTTGCTATTTTAAAGTGGGTAGGCGGTGCATACTTAATTTACATTGGTATAAACATGTGGCGATCTAAAGGAAAAATGTCGGTAAATACCAGCAATGCCACAGCTGTAAGTCGCGAGTCGCTGTTTACGCAAGGCTTTGTAACTGCAATTGCCAATCCAAAAGGCTGGGCGTTTATGATCTCATTACTACCACCATTTATCAGCATTGAACATGACGTAGCCCCGCAACTATTAGTGTTGTTAAGTGTAATAATGGTTACCGAATTTTTAAGTATGTTGGCTTATGCAACAGGTGGAAAAAGCTTACGATTATTTTTAACGCGCGGTAATAACATCCAGTGGATGAATCGCATTGCGGGCAGTTTAATGGTCGCCGTTGGTGTATGGCTGGCTTTAGGGTAGTGCTTTAATAGATTAATTACTCGGCATTACAATATTAAAAAAGTAGTTTTCTTTTGTTATTAGCTCCTAAAATGGGTAAAAAACATTGATTATGTAAAAATGAGCTGAAAGTATTAACCTCAGCTGAACGCCTTGCTGTGGTTACATTTGTTGCTATTTTAATTACAAACAATAAAAGTTTCTTAATTTTCTGTATTGCAATTTGTAACAAATTCGGTAATTCTAACAAAATATTCAAGGAAGAATGAATTAAGTCAACGGCTTAGCTACATGCTTTCTTGCCTTTTAAATGTACAGGGAATTGCCACATGAAAAAAACTATCCTTTCTGCGCTTATTTTTGCTCCTCTTTTTGCTGGCTGTGTGTCTACAGCTGATACTTCTGGTGACTTAGATCGTAACGCTGTTGTTGCTGAGTTATCTACACGCATGGATACACTTGGTTACCAACACCCGGTAGACATTGTGCCAGGCATCAATGAATTTCTAAATGCATCGGCTATGGTGCTTGAGCGCCAATATAAAGTAATGGGTCAGTACCGTACGTCTACTGATAATCATCGTGATGTTCAAGCTTTTTTATATGCATACAAAGATGCAACACCTGAAGAGTTACAAACAGCTATAACTGAATTTGATGCGGGTGCAAAAAATAAAGATGAAAAAATTGGTCATAAAATTGCCGCCTATAACCAAGCAAACGAAAGTATTTATCAACAAAACGTCGCACTTGCTACCGACTTAACCGTTGAAATTGCAAAGTCTGCTTATATTTTATCTCAATATAAAAATGAAGTAGCGATGGCATTAGCGCTAAGTGCTGGCAGTAGTATGATGGGTATGTTTGCTGGTGAGGAAGATGAAGCAGAAAATCCAAAAGATATTGGTGTGGCATTGTTAAAAGCAAAAGATCAGCTTTCGCTAGCATTAGAAGCGAATGAAATTATTGAATTAGAGCAAGCGACTATTTCATCAATTAATGAGTTACAGCTAGAGCTAGAAGCGAAAGGTTAATGAAAACAAGCATTTTTGCCTTTTTATTGGCATTTGCTTGTACAAGCTCAGCGCAAAGCTGGCCTGTTTGGGTAGTTCAATCGCAACAAAGTGATGAATACATTACTGCGGTGGGTATTGGTGAGAGCCGCTTAGCTGCAAAGCAAGCGGCTTTAGCCGAGATTGTAACCCAACTCAGTGTTGATGTGAGCACCCAGCAAACACAGTTGTTGAGCAAGCAAAACAATAAATTAGCCAGCTATTTTGAGCAAGCAACAACACTCAATAGTTTACCGTTTACATTAACGGGGATTGAGCAGTTAAATGCAGTTGCACAAAACAACTTATTTGCTTTAAAAATGGGTGTTAAAAAGTCGGTTATAGTAAAAACGTTAAAATCTGATTTATCGGTACTATCGCGAATTACCCCTCCAGAAAAAAATGCTGAGCAACGTTTTATTTGGGCACTGCAAAATAGTGGTTTACTAAACCAAGCGATAAAAAAGTTAGCAGTTTTGGAGCATTTATCAGGTTCTGAGTTGTTGATTAAATCAACACTGAATAATTTATTAACCGAACAGTCAATTGCACTTAATGCAGTTGCGTGCGATGTGATTGGTGCAATCAGCGCACACGAAATTAAATCTGCTTTAAACGACGCATTACCTCACAGCGGCGACACACAACTATGGCTTCGTCCACAATTACGTTGGCAATACGCGCAAACTACAACTAAACACTCTGCAAAAGCCATTTTATCACTAGCACTAACACGCAGCACTAGCCCTTTTAAAGTGTTATTGCAACACGATTTAAATGCCCAAGAAAGTGCCGCTACGCGGGAAAATGCCAAACAAAAAGTGATTCAAAACTTAGTGCAACAACTTAAAGCGCCTGCTAGCCAATGGCTGTTTGATATTTAGGAATAATAATGAAATTAGTAAAAAAATTAACTCTGTCAGCATTAACACTTGCCTTATTAGCTGGTTGTCAAACAAAGCCTGGCAGCAGTACGCAAGTAGAAAAAGTAAGTAATCGTGCATCGAATGCGGTTGTTGCTAAAAGTGCCTACGACTTTAAAGATCACGATATTACCATTCCTGCCTATTTTGATACTCAAGGGCTAGAGCGTTGCACCTTTGATGTTAATAATGAGGCCGAAAGCTGCCCACTGAAAAAGCCCATAGTACGTATGTATTTTGACTTAGCTCAAGTAGCTGGCAGTGGCATTGGTGTAGATGCAATGCGTGAGTTCGATAATGAAAATTTACTCTTTATGCTCGAAAACCAGTTTGCCGGTATTAGCCGCTTTAGAATTATTACTCGCGATGACGATACAATTTCCAAAGAACAGCAAATATTTTTAGAGCAACAGGGTACAAATGCGGCCGCTAAAAGAGCTGAAGTAAGGGCATTAATGCCAGATTTTATTGTAAAAATAGATTCACTGAGAACACTAAAAACCGAAGGGGGTTACAGCGATTGGGCCAATTACACGCTAGAGCTTACCACTGGGGTGATTAACCCTCAAACACGGGAAAAACTATCGCATCCTAATCTTGGAAAAATCCGCGTTAAGTCAGAAGACGTGCGCGAACGCTCAGAATTGAAGTTTCACCGAGTAAATAATCGTTATGTTGCTGGTTTTCGATTTGATGATAGTGCCCATGTAAATGCAGTAATCAATGATATGGGCTCGCGCGGTATTGATATTTTACTTACCCGTATGCTCAGTGAAATGCCTGCAACAGCACAAGTGTTAGGTATTAAAGGAAATAAAATTAGCCTTGATCGTGGCCAAAATGCCGGGGTATTACCTAACGAAACTATGATTGTTTTTAGTTATGAAGCGGGTTTTGTGGAGCCAATTGGCGTTGCGAGTGTTATGCCTTCTAGTAACAGTGCTCAAGGCGAAATTATCCGCTGGAAAGATTCTGATATTGCAGATGACGTTAAAGGTAAAGCTAAAAATAGTATTTATCGCCCAGCAAAAGGTGCAAAAATATTTGCAGTTTCGGTAGGCACACCAGCTGGATTTTTGGAGAACCGTACATGATCAAAAAGCTTTGCTTATTAGCGTTATGCTCCTTAAGCGTACAAGCACAAGTGGATGTTTTAGCGGATGGAACATTACAAACCCAGGCATGTGCGTATGGACGAGGTGGCACTGCTATTTCTGGTGCAAAAGCGCAGGCCAGTGCTGAGCTTATAAGTTTTATTAAAGGTAATAAAAGCCTGACAACGCAAAGCGCACAGCAGCATTTAACAACAAATTTAACTGATGATGCCGCCAGTTTATATGAACAGCAACGCACTACTATGATCGAAGGCTTGAGTGCAGGTGCAGTTCCTTTAAATTACTCAGCGCCAACACTCAGTGGTAACGACACTTGCATGACGGTAAGCCTTAACCCACAAGAATTAGGTGAAATACAAGAGCAAAGCTGGCAACAAGCGACCCAAGATATAAGTGTGACAGTAATAGGTCAAGGCTGGAAAAAAGAAGGTAAAACAGCATTAATTAATGCTGAGCAAGATGCATTACAAAGAGCTGTATCTCAGGTGGTGGGGGTTTGGCTTACGCAGCAACACACGCAATCATCAAGCATGAGTATGAATATTGTTGATGGTAATGAGTCAACTAATATGCAGGAGTTGATTGGCCAGCAGCTTTCTAGTCATAGTGAAGGACTGGTTAAAGAGTGGCAAACGCTCCAAAGTAAGCAGTTAAAAAATGGTGGTGTAGAAATTACGATAATGGCGGTAGTAGAAAAAGCACCGCTAATTCAACAGGCATCGCAATTGTTGAGCATGATCGGCTCACCTAGAGTACAAGTAATCGCTCCTGAACCATTAAAAACAGAGTTAAAAGTTTGGTTGAGTGAGCAAGGTATTGAAGTAGGTGGTGCGGCGAGTTTAGTGATTTATGCACAATCTGATGTTATTAAACGTGGTAATAATCGTCAACTTAACTTAAGTGTTAATGTGCGAGATTTAGCTGGCAATATTTATGGGAATTGGAAAAATGATCCTTCATTTATGTCTTTGCCTGATGACCCTTACGTAGAAAAAGATTTAATGGCAGTACATTTAGCCGGTGAATCGCAGTCAAAAGCACTGCACAGCACGCTTAATACTGCGTTTACTCAAGTTGTTGCAAGAGGCGGATTAGTAAGAGAAGTTCTGTTGCCAAGTAATAAATTAACGCAACCAGAAAAATTGCATGCAGTATTAAGCACTTTAGGTGGTGTAAGCGACGTAGCTATCGATAAGCGCAGTGGTTATACAGTTGCAAGCCTTAGGTACAAAGGTAATACCGGTGAACTTGCCCATGCACTTGATCAAGCATTAGCAACGATTACCGTAAAAACACTTTCTAAAATTACAATCGAAAACGACTTTACACTCAGGTACAAATAAGGACAGATGATGAAATTGAAAATATTAACATTAACAATGGTTTTAGCTATGCCTGCAATTGCAGCTGAAGAATTTAGTTTAACAGACATGATCCCAGCTCGCCCTGGTGCACAAGTAGCTAACGCAGATCAAGCCCAAGTGTCGGGCGATGTAGTGGTTGCAAAAGATACTAATGTAGCGGTAGCTGTTGCTCATCAAGCGCTGATTGATGACGACGAAGACGGTATTAAAATGATTCAAGTAGGCAGTGGTACTGGTATTTTATCAATTGGTAGTGCTAGCTATAACACTTATGACAACATGAATGCGACATTGCTTTCAAAACGAGGCGCTTATAATCAGGCTTATTTAATTGCTAAAAAGCAATTAATAGAAAACATGAAAGGTGTTGAGCACCAATGTAGCAATGTAGTAAGTGCAACAATGGATGTAATAGATACCGGTGTTGAGGGTGTTGCAAACGAGCAAACTAATATGATGGAAGCGTGTAAGGAGTCGGTATCGGGTTCTTTAGCCGGTTTTGTTACTTATGACGTGTACGATAACAATGAAGAAAAGGGAGTACGCGTTAGTTTAATTTCAACACCTAAAACACGCTCGCAAATAAAAGGTAATCGTGGTGCTGTTGCTGTGACTACAGAGCCAAATGCTATTTTTCAGCAAGTAATTAGTGATGTTAAATCAGGTGTTTTACCGCCGGTTGGCGCAAAAGTGTTAACTAACGCCGATAGCGGAGAAGTAATAGTACTAGGTTATGGCTCGGCAATAATACGCGGTAATAAAAATAATAAAGTGGCGCGTAAATTAAAAGGTGCTGCTAAATCACAATCGCAAACGCGTGCACGCTCAGCGCTCCTAGCCACTATGCAAGGAGAGAAAGTATATTGGGAAGGTAGCTTTGACGAAAAGCAAATGGAAGGTACTCAGCAGTTTGAATACGACGATCCTAACCTAAATGATCCACAGCAAGTAAAAGTGCTTGAAGAGGATCGAAATACATTTTTAAACCAATTAAAAATGTCTGATGAATATGCAACATTATCTAAAGGTAAATTACCACCAGGTGTGAGTGTAAAGAGCTTTGCAAGTGATGACGGCTTTTGGCAGTACAGCGTAGCAGTTTATGCGCCAAGTTTAGAAGCAACGGCGCGCCAAGCAGCTAAAGAAATGATAGGTAATAACGGCAATACAGTAAATGGTATGAGCCGCTCTGGTCATAAAATTAAAGCAGTGGGTGGCTTAAACGAAAAAGCGGCTAATCCACAAGGTGCTTCGGGTAAAGTAGCGAGTGAAGAGGAGCTTTAATGCTAGCATCTATTTTAGCGCTTTCGTTGGTGGCTTCGGCCACCTTCGACTCAGAGCAAACAATTGAACAGCAAACTGCTTTTTTTAAAAGTCAGGCTAATGGTCAATACGCCCGAGTTAAGGCGTTAAAATCGAGTGCAAAAAATGCGCTTGAGCAGGCATGTCGTAATGCATTGACCCTGCCTGAGCGCAGTATTATAAAAAGTACCTTAGCTAATAAGCTTAATATTACCTTACCAGAATCGGTGAGTTTTATTGAAGCTGAGGTTACGGGGTATAAGCAAGGAAAACAGCAAGAATGGCTAACCTGTACAGGTATTGTTACCCCTGCTGCTGCAGACATAAACGAGGCAGGTTTAGCAATTAGAGCAGCATGGCAAGTAGGCAAACAGCAAGATAAAAATAACTTGCGTGCATTACTTAAAATAGCAATGGCTCACCCATCGACTATATCTGATGCCGTTGCACTTGTTGCCGACCAATCACCGCAAAGCGAGCGCCTAGCTTACCTAGATAAATACTTAGTAGCCGATGAACTTAAACTTGATGACGCGAAAGTGTCTGTGGCGCAAGTATGGTTTAAAGACATGCGCTACCAACAAGTCATTTCATTAATGCAACAGTGTGAAAGTATTGATTGTAAACGTTTAGGTTTAGCCGCAGAGGCTGAATATGAGCAGCAAAGCGCAGATGATTTAAGCAGCTACTTTTAATTTATAAGGATATAAAAAGTGTACTTGAAAAGTAAATACTTACTAAGGTTAAGTACTATTGCATGCCTTACTTTAAGCTTAAATAGCCTAGCCAAAACAAGTGATGAAGCCGAATTTGAGGCTTTTTTAAAGCAGCGTCAAAGTGAGTTTAGTCAGTATGAACAACAACAAAAGCAAGAGTTTGAAGCGTTTGTGAGTGCCTGGCGTGATGCTGAGAGTGCTTATTTAAAACAAATAACTGCGAAATGGCAAGACCCAAACCTACCTAGCTCAAAAGTGTGGGTCAAATATAGTGACGATTTAAATAAACGCACCAGTGTAAACTTTGAAAGCGGTGAAGTGGTTGTTGAGTTATTAAGTAGCAAAAGCGATGAGCAAGCAGTTGAATATGCAAAAGAGCAGTTAAACGAGCTCTCACAGGTAACCGTAGATAAAACGCTTGCCAAAGATCCAATTTATATTACAGCAAATAACACACTTAACAGTAAAAGCATTATCTCAACAGGCAAGCCCTTAAATAACAAGGTTGAGCAAAGTAAACCACTAACCGCTACTCAATCTAAAAAAGTAGCTGAGCAAACAGTGCTCTCTACAGAAATTGTACGAGAGGTATTAGCTGCAAAGGCTCCTGTAATAACTAAGCAAAAAGATAGGGTGACAATTAGCTACAAATTGCCTGCTAATACGCTTTCAAACCAAGCAAAGCGTTATTTGCCAGAGGTAAAAGTACAAGCTGCGCGTTATAACTTAGAGCCAGCCTTATTGTTAGCAATAATACATACTGAGTCGAGCTTTAACCCACTGGCACGCTCACCTATCCCTGCATTTGGTTTAATGCAAATAGTGCCTACCTCTGCGGGTAAAGATGTAAGTAACTTCTTGCAAGGTAAGCCGTTATTGCTTAGCCCAGAGTATTTATTTCAGGCTGATAATAACGTAGAAGCGGGGAGTACTTATCTGCATATTTTAAGTAATCGCTATTTTAAAAACGTACGTAACGAGCAATCAAGACTGTATATGAGCATAGCCGCATATAATACTGGCCCAGGCAATGTAGCTAAAACTCTCAGTGGCTCAAACTCACTAAATCAGGCAAGTATTGCTGCTAATGCAATGTCGGCAGATAAGATTTATACCTATATGGTTAATAACTTACCTGCACAAGAAACCCGTAATTATTTACAAAAGGTGGTTAAACGCACCGCATATTATCAAGCACAATTGAAAGGAATTTAAATATGAAAAAGTTATTACCAGTAATCGCCGCTTTGGCGTTAGGTGCGTGTTCAAGTACAGAGAAAACGCAATCAGCACCGCTTGCTAAAAATGATTCAGTACCAAATTGGGTACTTCTACCTGTATCAGATAAAGGTTTAGCTTCTTCGTCATGTGTACCTTGGTCGGGCAGTATGTCTACAGACAGAGCGCAGGCAATTGCAGCAGCGCGTGCAGATTTATCGCAGCAAATACAAGTAAAAGCAAGTGTTATGGACCGTCTATATCAACGTAAAGCGCAAAGTAATGATGAGCTAAATGTAGGTGGTACATTTGAGCAAGTAAGTAAACAAGTTGCAGAGCAAAGTCTTGTTGGCGCTATACCTCAAGAAGTAGCATTTGCACGTTTAGATGGTAAAAAACAACTTTGTACCTTAGTAGTAATGAGCAACACACAAGATACCTTTAATAACCTAGTGGCTAAATCGGGAAAACGTTTAGATCCCGGTTCACGCGAAGCGCTTTACGAAGAGTTCAAAGCGCAAAAAGCAATGAAAGACTTAGAAAAAGAACTCGATAATTTAAATAAGTAACTGCGACACCTAATTTTTAATTTAATAGCGTAATTAGCTTTAATTAAATATACAGCCAGTTAGCTTTATTAAGGCTAGCTAGATAATAACTATGAGGGCTAGTAAGCGCTCATTTTTTGTGAAATAAAAATTTACTGACTATTTTAAAAAGGACTAAAAAATGAAAGATATTTTTTTCTTTGAATCTATGCTGACACCTAAAATCATTACTTTTGTATATTGGTTAATGTTACTAGGTGCTGTAATTTCTGGTGTAACCACTATGTTTGTGCAGTACGGTGGTGGTTTTTGGGCTGGGCTTGGTATTATTGTTGGTGGTGTAATTGGCGCTAGAATTTGGTGTGAACTACTTATCGTTTTATTCAAAATTCACGAGAATTTACAAAAAATAGCTAATAAATCAGAATAAAATTTTAACGTGTCACAGTAAGTTTCAGTTAGAAATAAAACCAGACACGTTATTTTATCCAAAAAACTCCGAGAAAACCCATTGATCGACACTAAGTGGCGTCGATGGGTAGTTCACTTTAACCACTTTGAGGTTCAAAAAGCCTAAAATGCATTTGCAAACATAGTTCTAAGTAAATTATTTATAAAGAGGTTAGGGGGGGCGCTGCGCTTCTTATTCTTTGCTGTTACTAACTGTTACGTTGTTGTTTTAACCAAGAAATAAACTCAGCTGCGGGCATAGGATAAGCCATATAATAGCCTTGCATACCGGTAATATTAAGTTGTGCGAGTGTTTTAGCTTGCTCTGCGGTTTCAACGCCTTCGGCAATAACATTAAAGCCAAGGTTGTGCGCAAGTGAGATTATAGTACTTACAATGGCAGACCCTCTATTACCTTCATGTATTTTATCAATAAAGCTTTTATCTATTTTTAGCTCATCAACGGGGTAAGTGTGTATATAGGCTAACGATGAATAACCAGTGCCAAAATCATCAATCGAAAACCTAAACCCTTTAGCTTTGAGCTGCTGCATTTGTGCAATATTTTCAGCCATGTCATCCAGTAAAATGCTTTCGGTTATCTCCAGTTTAAATCTTGTAGGAGATATACCAAACGCATCTACAATACTAACAATATTGTTGTATAAGGAATGTGTTATAAATTGGCAGGCGCTAATATTAATAGCAACACAAAATGAATCATGAAGTTGCTGTGTTTGCTCTAGCGTTTTAATTAACATGCAGGCGTCAAACAGTACACTGCTTTGCAATTGATCAATCAGACCAGATTGTTCCGCAACAGGAATAAAGTAGTAGGGTGATATAATGCCTTTTATAGGGTGTATCCAGCGAATTAATGCCTCCGCGGCTATAATATTACCTTGGCAATCAAGTTGCGGCTGAAAGTAAGCCGCAAACTGCTTTTCTTTTATTGCAGTTATAATGTCGCTTTCTAGCTGTAAACGTAAGTCTAATTCGTGTTGCAGTGCCGGATCGTAAAACGCAAAACGATGGCCGCCAAATTTTTTGGCGCTATACATAGCTGTATCGGCCCGCTTTAGTACATCGTTGCTTGTTGTGTCTGGGCCTTCAATAAAACTAATGCCAATACTGACGGTAATTTTATAACTACAGTTGTTTATTTTAAATGGGTTTTTGAAGCAGTCGAGTATTTGCTTGGCACACACTATTGCCTGGCTTTGTGCATTGTTTTTATTACTACTTAGGTGCTTAGGTAAAATTACAAATTCATCGCCACCAATTCGCGCAATAATACCTGCATTTTTAATAACGGTTTTTAACCGCATAGCAACTTCTAGTAAAACCTCGTCACCGATAACATGGCCTAATGAATCATTAATGCGCTTAAAGTCATTTAAATCTAAAAACAATAGAGTGCCAAATGAAAGCTGCTTTTTAGATTCGCTGATCATCAATTCAAGCGTGTCAGTTAGCATGCGGCGATTAGGCAATGTGGTTAATGGGTCGTAAAATACCAACTCTTTAACTTGCTCTTCAGCAAGTTTACGCTCGGTAATGTCGCGTATCATCCATAAAACATGTTTTTTATTTGGCTCATCAAGTAGGTAGTTATTAATAATTGACGTTCTAGCTTCAAAAATATGTCGGTTACCCATACAATTAAGTTCGTACTCGTACAGTTGTACTTGCTCTGTTTTCAGTGTTTTAGTAATGATAGAGATTACTTTATTAGGATCACCTAATGGTAGCGAGCTTATGCGTTGCTCATTACTTAAGCTATTACATTGCAACTCGTTGCTAGCACCATAACTTTCAATATACTGCGCTTGTTCATCAAAAATGATTCCTAAATCGGGGATCACCTCAATAAATGCTTTTAACTTATCGTTAGAGCGTTGTAGCTCTAAACTAAGTGTTTTTTCTCTTGCGACAGAGCGCGCTTTTTCTATTGCTAAGCCCGATAAATGAGTAAAGCGTTCAATAAGCTTTAAATCTAACGCGGTTGGTGAATTTGGGTGGGGGTAATAAACGGCAAAACTGCCAAGTACTTTGTTGTCTGAGGAAAAAATCGGAGTAGACCAACATGCTTGCAAACCATGCGCTAATGCAATTGCTTTATAATTAGCCCATAGTGGGCTAGTGGCTATGTTGCTAACAATAACTTGTTGCTGCGTATACACCGCAGTGCCACATGACCCTACATTATCACCAATTGTAACACCGTCTATTGCTTGGCAATATTCAGAAGAGAGTTTAGGCGCAGCACCATGGCGAAGTTGGTTACCCTCTAAAATTAAAATCGAACTTTTAGCATTTTTAGAGCCAATTATCGCTTCAATTTGCTCGCAGATAGTATGCAGGCACAGGTGTATATCTACACCTAATGCGATCTGCTCTATGATTTGTTGTTGGGCTGCAAATAATGCTGAATGTTGTGCTGGAGTCACTCAGAAAGTTCCTAAATAATAGTTAATGTGTCTGAGCGCATAGCATTAATAAAAATGAGGAAATTATTCTTATTAATTAAGCAGCTTTTTAATTGATATTGTAAACATTATTGTAACTATTCACCAAGACAAATTATTTTCTAAGGATCTTTTTTAGCTATTGACTGATCCTGCCAGTATGCCAAGCTA
>NZ_JAGGDL010000032.1:0-37145 GCF_017653575.1 Pseudoalteromonas sp. K222D | reverse complement strand
CGTTCGCGTCATTTTAACAGGCAACGCCTAAACAGCGTCATATTGTCGTGTTTTATGTTGTTTAACATAATATAAATTATAGGTTGTTAAATATGTATTAATAAGGAGTTCCACATACTCTCTTTATTAGCCCTTTAATGTCCAATACTAGACGGTATCGGACATTAAAGAGGTTTTTATCTAAGTTAGTTATTCTCAGTTTGGTACATTTAAATTTAATTAATATTTTCTAATGTATGTAATCTAATGCATGGAATATTATATTTCAGGTTTTCATTTAAAATATAAGTTACTCAATACTTAGTAAACGCTCGGCCGTGTATTCGTTAGTAATAAGCCCACTAATCATTTTAGATCTTAGTGCACCTAAAATGGCTAATACTTTTTCTTCTCCGGCAGCTATGGCAAAAATTTGTTTATCTGAATTAACTTTTAATGGCGTACTTGCTACTCGTTGATTAACATTACAATCTAATAACTTACCATTTTTATCAAACACCCAGCTTATCATTTCTCCTACAGCACCTTGCTGTTGTAACTCTTGGAGTTCGTCAAGGCTTACAAAACCGTCTTTATGAAGTGGCGAATTTAATCCTAAATTACCAACGCCTACAAATGTAACATCTGCATTCGTGGCTAATTTTAAATTACTAGCAACATTCTGCTGTGAATGCAGTTGCTGCTTTTCCTCAATGGTGCGTGGCAAAACTGGTAATGGCATAGGGTAATGTTTGGCATTTATATGTTCCGCCATTCTTACTACTACATCGTATGGCGATGCCGATCCGTCTAATGCCATATTGCCTAACATGGCAACTATTTTATGTTGTTGGCAATCTTGTGTTCGCAGCTCATCTACGCATGCGCGTAAAACTCGCCCAGTTCCCATTGCAATAACTTTTGGTTGTGGTGATTTTAAATGGCGTTCTATTTCAGCCGCACCAGCTTGTGCCAAACCTAATGTAGATGAAGGTTCTGACGGATCACTAGGGACTACATCACAAGAGAGCAAACCAAAACGTGTTTTAATTTGTTCAGCCAAATCCATACATTTAGCAATAGGATGATCGAGTCTTACTTTTATTAATCCTTGGCTAACAGATAGCGCTACCATTCTTTGTGCCGATTGGCGTGAGGTATTAAGCTTTTTAGCTATTTCGTCTTGTGTTTTACCTGCAACATAATACAACCACCCTGCTCTTGCTGCGTCATCGAGTTTTCTAATTTCTGTATTAGATAGCTTGGCCACTGAAACCTCTTAAAATCAAAATAAATAGACTATTAAAATTGATTAACAGCAAAATATTTTTGTTAATTGAACGAATTATTTAATTGTTATTAGCCCTCTAAATATACCATTCATTTAATAAAAGTGTCGAATTTTCATGTTATTGCACTAATAGAAATCAAGTTATCGCTTTCTAATTGCTCACAACATATTTTTTCTATTACAGCTAAGTGCAAGTTATGGCCACAGCTATAAAAATTATAAAAACGTAAATGCGACCTGTAATGCACCTTTATTTTGCGCGGGGTTCCACATAGCTGTTGCCGATATAGGAAAATTATACTCTAATATTTGTAAGCTCTTGGAGTAAGTAAAACCTAAGTTAACTATATTAGCGTTATCATCATAAAAGTTTTGCTGATCTAAAAAAGAAAAAGCACCACCAATAAATACAGAGACTTGCTCATCTAATTCATTACCCTTCCACACGGGCATGCTAGCTTCGAGATAGTTAGTGTAAGCTTGTTTGTTTTTTCCTGAACTTCCATCTAAATAGGTATCTATCCCTTGAACTATTACTGAGTAGTAAAGTGATAATGGCATTTCGCCCGCAAAGGTATAACCAAGACCGACATCAATAAAGTTTCCGGTTTTATCCGGATCGCTTGAATAGTCAAAAATATCTACATTATTAATCGACGAGTGGTTCCCATGATTAACAATTTCAATGAACAGCTGCTTTGAAAACTTATAAGAAGCAAAATAAGTAAACTCCTGATACTCACCATCAAAAGAGGTCCCACCCCATAAACCTAAGGTGATTTTATTATCCGCCGTTTTATAAGTTAATTCACCAGCAACCATTGGGCCTGGCGTTACAATTGAGCCATGCCATAAGTGATTTGTTTTAAATTCTAACCCTAAATTAAAATCGTTGCTGTGTACCTGGCTACTATAAGTTGCTATTGCTGCCGTTAGTGTTAATACATGTTTAGCTTTCATAAATATGCTTCTTTGGTTGTATAAGCTCTGCGTTTGGCTTGAGTTATATAGTGCTAAATTACAGTGTGGGCATAAGCCCTTGCTGTGGTCATAATCCCAGCAAGAGGTTCGTACGTCAACTATTTAAATAACAAAAAATTCACAATGCGTTACCTTGCAATAATAAGCCAATTATATCAGTAGGTTAAAACACCATAATTGTTAATTTGTTTTTTATTAATTAAACGTAAATCACTTGCAACGTAAATTTTTACAATATTAAAGGATAAGTAATGCGCGGAGGTTATTTAATAAAACGACAAAGTAGCTAAAAATTATTTAAATCAGTTATTAATGACTGTTTTTTAGTTACTATCTTGAGCTTATGAGGTGGTTAGCTTAGTATTGAAAGTACTCAAATGGTATTAACAATAGAAGTAACAACATATGGAATTTGTGCACCCACTAGAACCTATTTTAATCATTGATGATACAAAAAACAGTCGCGACTATCTAAACCAAATTTTAACGGATCTTGGTTATGAAGATATTCTTGAGTGTGAAGATTTTGATTGTGCAAAACCGCTGCTTAGCGAAAAGTCCCCAAAGGTTATATTTTTAGATGTCGAAATACCTGACTCTGAAGGTAGTGATATTTTAACTTATATAAATAATTGCTATCCGCATATTCATGTTGTTATTTGCTTTGGCCATAACAGTTTCGAAAATGTAGAAAATACGTGGGAACTTGGTGCTAAAGGGGTTATAGCAAAACCGTTTAATGTACAAAAAGTAGATACAGTAATGAAGCGTTTAGAGCTCATTGAATAATAATAAGGTTAGTATGCAAAGTTCTGTTAGTGCAATTATCGATGATTTATCTAATGTTATTTTTGGTAAAAAACAACAAATAAAGCTCGCGCTCACCTGCTTATTTAGTGAAGGCCATTTACTAATTGAAGATTTACCTGGCATGGGTAAAACAACGTTATCGCATGCCTTAGCAGCCGTTTTAGGCTTGTCGTATCAACGGATACAATTTACCAGCGACTTACTCCCAGCCGACATATTAGGTACTAATGTATTTAATAGTAATGAACACAGTTTTAGCTTTCATAAAGGGCCTATTTTTAGCCAAGTTGTTTTAGCAGACGAAATAAACAGAGCGGGACCTAAAACACAAAGCGCCTTACTTGAGGCAATGGAAGAACAACAAGTTACTGTTGATGGTAAAAAGTATTCTCTTCCTACCCCATTTTTTGTTATTGCTACACAAAATCCATTACATCAATCAGGTACTTACCCTTTACCTGAGTCGCAGCTGGATCGTTTTTTAATGCGTATTAGCCTTGGTTTTCCGCCAAAAGAAGCCGAAAAAAGGCTGTTACTAAATATGCAAAAGCGTGACTACACCCAGCTACCACAACGTATTACTGAGCAACAATTAGCTCAAATTCAAACTGAAATTAGCAATATTACACTTAGTAATCCTGTAATTGATTATATTATTGAATTGGTAAATTATACACGCGAAAGTAATAATTTTGCTGCATCGTTATCGCCACGCGCTAGCATGGCATTAGCAAAAGCTGCTAAATCATGGGCTTATATTGACGGTCGTGACTTTGTTATGCCTGAAGATGTGCAAGCAGTTTTTGCCAGTGTTTGTCAGCACCGTTTAGGGTTACACAATGAGTCGGGCGAAGCGCAAGTTATGCAAATATTAAAAGCTGTTATGGTTCCGGTATAGCATTTATGCCAAATAAAAAAGCTAAGCGCCCTGCTTTATTTAAGTCATTTAAACGTGCCATATTTAATAAATTATTAAAAAATAAACATTTAAAACAGTTAATTACACTTGAACACAAAACTATTTATGTTTTTCCATCAGCCCTTGGCTGCTACTTTATTAGTGTAGCTATTTTAAATTTTGTGATGGGGATTAACTATCAAAACAACTTAATTTTGATCATGGCTTATTTAATGTTTGTGGTAATGATTATTGCTGTACTACTGGGTTACAGCAATGCAAAAGGCCTAACTGTTACTTTTAAAAATTCACTTTCGAGCTTTGCACCACAAAATCCACAAGTTCAGTTTGCTGTACAAAGCCCCTCGATTTGCCAATCTGTGATGCTAATTTATCAAGGCGATCAACAAACGCAAATTGATCATGATGAAATAACCAATACAGCCCAAATGCTAAGCTTACCACTACCCTATAACAAACGCGGATGTTACTCACTACAGCGAATAAAAATTGCCAGTAATTATCCCTTTGGCTTGATCACTGTTTGGAGCTACATTCAACTACAATCAAGTGTTTATATTTACCCTTCACTTGAAAAGGTGTTTAGTGACGCTCAGATAAATAGTCTAGCCGATCAAGCCGAAAACAGTATTGCCAAACAACTCGGTAGTGAAGAGTTTGAAACATTAATACCGCACTTGCCTGAAATGGGATTGCAAAGAATTTCTTGGAAACATTTTGCTAAAACACAGCAGTTATTAGTTAAAGAGTTTGTTGATTTTAAAGCTGCTGATGCATTATTTGATTTTGATTTAATGCATGGCGATACCGAGCAACGCTTAAACCAGCTGTGCTTTTTAGTATGTGAAGCAACAGAGAATAACACCCCCTTTATGCTAAAACTACCAAGTAAAATAATAGCTACCAACGTAGGTGTGCAACATAAAACACTTTGTTTAGAATCACTTAGTACATTTAATGGTTATACAAAGTGACGGCAATAAAAAACATAAAAGTAATAAATTATTCACTGTGTTTTATATACAGCTGCTTAGTCGTGTTTTTTATTGCTCACTTACCAATTGTATTTATTAGTGTACTAGCGCTACTTTGTGCGTGGAACTTTTATGTAACCATAAGTAATAAAACTAAACCTAATGCCTGGTTGGCTAACGCTTTAGCAGCACTTGCTTTAGGGTTAATGCTTTTTAGTGTGGGATTTAGCGACACGGTTATTTTATTTGTGGCTATGTTGTTGCTTTCAAGCTTATTTAAGTTGTTACAGGCGAAAACTAAAAAGCATTATCATGTAATAACTACGCTGACATTTTTTTCGCTTTCGGCGGTTTATTTATTTAACCAAAGTATTTTAACTACTTTAGTAGTGAGTAGTTTGTACATTTTAAATTTTGCCGTACTAGGCTTGTTAGAATCAAAACATAATTTAAAAGTCGCATCTAAACAAAGCGGTAAATTACTATTATTGGCATTACCGCTGGCGGTATTTTTATTAATATTTTTACCAAAAATGCCGGCATTTTGGCAACTACCTGGGCCAAAGTTAGCTAAAACAGGTTTGTCTGAGCAAATAGATCCGTTTGATATTGCCAAGTTATCTAATTCAGATGAACTGGTTTTTAGAGCTAAATTTAATGATCTAGCACCTAAAGATCCCCTGTATTGGCGAGCCTTAGTACACGATGAGTTTAACGGAAATGCGTGGCTCACTTCCAATTTATTAAAGCATAACAGCGTAACTCAAACTAAAACGCAACAAGTTAGTAGTTTAACAAAATACGACTATTCGATTATTGCCGAGCCCTCGAGTCAAAAGTGGTTATATGGGCTCAACTTTGCAACCAGTAATAACGATAACGTAGAGAGTGACTCACTGGGCTTACTGCGTAAAAAAAATTACCAAGCTAAAAGTGTGCAATACACAGCAAGCAGCTCTGCACTAACAAATGCTCCTTTATTACAGTGGCAAACTAAGCACTACAAACATTTAGTAAATAACGACAATAACAAAGCAAGTGCTCTTGCCTATAATTTAAAACAAAACTTAACCAGCGACCGTGATTTTTACAATGCATTACTACAGTACTTTATAGACAAAAAATTTAGTTATACGCTTAACCCGACGCCAATGAGCGGCAACAATACTATTGATCAGTTTATGTTTGAGCAACAACGTGGGTTTTGTGGCCACTATGCCAGTGCCGCAGCTTATATTTTTAGAAGTGCGGGTATACCGGCAAGAGTTGTCAGTGGCTATTTAGGTGGTGAGCTTAATACTGATAATAATACTTTATCTGTTCGCCAATATGATGCACATGCATGGGTAGAAGTGTATTTAGATAATGAAGGCTGGCAAATATTTGATGCCACAGCGGTGGTTGCTCCCGATAGGCTTACAGGATCGCTTTCACAAAATAATGAATTAAATAATGAGTTTAAAAGCAATCTCGACTTTGGTTTGGTCAGTTTAAGTAACTTTGCAGCTATTAATTGGTTAAGGCTAGAGCTAGAAAACTTAGATTATAAGTGGTCTAGCTGGGTACTTGGTTTTGATGATGAAAAACAAAACGACTTTTTAAAGTCTATTTTTGGCAGCAAAAATATTTGGCTGGTACCGCTGGCTGTAATTGTTATTTTAGGGCTAACTTTTGTTAGTTATTTTGTTTATTTAAATTGGCCTAAGCCCGCTACTAAATTAGCTCCTATGGTTAAAGAGTTTGAACAATTAATAAATTGGGCTAAAAAACGTAAACTTAAGATAGCCGATCATTTAACGCCTACTCAACAATTACAACACTTAGCATCGCAAGCGCCGCACGTTGAGCAACAATTACTCGAGTTTAGTCAGTTATTTAACCAAGTACGCTATGCTAAAAAACCATTTAATAAAGAACGTAAAACTCAGGCAAAATATCTGATAAAATTAATTAAATCTACGAAACAGAGAAATCTATGAATGCGGTTGTTATAGGCGTTTTATTAATGCTTGGGCTTACCTTGGTCCGCGTAAATGTTATTGTTGCAATGATAATAAGTGCCCTAGTTGCTGGTTTAACCGCTGGTTTGGGCTTAAAAGAAAGTATAGACGCCTTTAATTCGGGATTGTCGGCAGGTGCTGAAATAGCACTAAGTTATGCCATGTTAGGTGCTTTTGCAGTGGCTATTTCTAAGTCAGGTTTAACACGTATTTTAGCCGCAAAATTATTAGCTAAAGTTAATGCACAAAAAAGTGGCAGTGAAACCCTGCTCAGTTATTTTATTTTATTTATAATAATGATCTGCGCCATTTCATCGCAAAACTTAGTGCCGGTTCATATCGCCTTTATTCCTATTCTTATTCCACCGCTGCTGGTAATTTTTAATAAACTTAGGCTGGATAGACGTGCAATAGCTTGTATATTAACTTTTGGTTTAGCTACTTCTTATATGGTACTACCGTATGGCTTTGGTGGTATTTACTTATATTCAATACTCCATAAAAATTTAGTGGATAACGGTTTAGAAATAATAAATACCCAAGTTCCTATGGCAATGATAATTCCGGCTTTGGGCATGTTTGCAGGTTTATTAATTGCAATATTTTTTAGTTACAGAAAACGTCGCGACTACGCAGCGCTACCGCTTACCATAGAAAGTAAAGAAACCACGGTAGAAAACCCAAAAAAGGTAATGTTAGTTGGCCTGTTTGCTGTACTTGCTTCACTTATTGCGCAAAACGCTAGCGGTTCAATGATTTTAGGCGGCTTAGTGGGTGTAATGATTTTTAGCGTTTTCGGTATCGTTAAATGGGAAGATAATGGCGACGTATTTAGTAAAGGCGTCGCTATGATGGCAATGATTGGTTTTATAATGATTTCTGCTCAAGGATTTGCAGCTGTTATGCAAGCTACAGGTCATGTGGCTAGTTTAGTACACAGTGGCGCTGAGTTATTTGCTGGGAATAAACCCATTGCGGCAGCGGTTATTTTATTAGTTGGATTGTTTATTACCATGGGTATAGGTAGCTCATTTTCAACCGTACCAATTATAGCTACTTTATTTGTTCCTTTATGTTTACAGCTGGGCTTTTCGGTTATGGCCACTGCTGCTTTAGTGGGTACGGCCGGTGCGTTAGGTGATGCAGGCTCCCCCGCTTCTGACTCTACACTTGGGCCAACTTCCGGGCTAAATGCTGATGGCCAGCACGACCACATTTGGGATTCAGTAGTGCCTACCTTTATTCACTTTAATATACCGTTATTAATATTTGGCTGGATAGCCGCCATGGTGCTTTAACCTAATTAATGTAAAACGATAACCTAATAATAGATTAGGTTATCGACCTTCCACCTTGATAATTTTTATTAAAATTGACTCTGTTGCTTAGTTATATCTTTTATAACCAACTAGTATGATGTGTTCTTTAGTGGTATTTAAATAAGCACTACTTAAAGTGCTTATTTTTAATAACATTAAAATACTTTATTCTAATGTTTACTTGTCAAAACCATAAATCATTTTATCGCAAACAACAGGCGTTGGTCGGTGATCATCATTTACTGCAACAAAGGTAAAGCTGCCACTAATAGCAGAATGCTTGTTGTCATTATGCATAGTTTCTAGAAGTATATCGACATCAACTTTTAAACTGGTATTACCTACATGCACCACTTTTGCTATAAGTTCAGCAAAAGTACCTGCAGGAATAGCTTCTTTAAAGTCTACTCGATCTGATGAAATGGTAACTAAAGGCTTACGGCAAAAACGCGTTGCCGCTATAAAAGCAACCTCGTCCATCCAAGCTAAAGCGTCGCCACCAAATAAAGTGTTGTGGTGATTAGTTCGCCCCGGAAACACTGTTTTAGTTACCGATGTGGTGGAATCTTTAATACGTTGCGCGATAATAGCATCGCGCTCTACTTGTGTCATAGTATCTACTTTTTATTAGCTAATTTGTTTTGCATTAATAAGGCCGGATCAAGGCGTTCACCTTGCCAGTTAAAACGCCAATCTAAATGCGGGCCTGTTACCCGCCCTGTTGCACCTATCTCAGCTATTTTACTACCTTGCTCAATTTTATCGCCCAGCTTTACATCAAGCTTACTTAAATGAATATAAGTAGAGGTAACGCCGTGGCCATGGTCTAAAATAAGTGTGCCACCTGAATAATAAATATCCGGCTGCGAAAACACCACTGTACCACTTATAGGTGCATACACAGGTGTCCCCGTTTTATTGGCTATATCTAAGCCAAAATGTGGTCTGCGTGGCTCGCCATTAAAATAACGTTGGCTACCATACACCCCAGATATACGCCCTTGTGCAGGTTTTAGCACAGGATCTAAAAAGTACAATAGGTCAGAATTAACTTGGCGCGCAGCTCTAATCGCAGCAGCCTCTTTACTTATACGTGCGCTGAGTTCTTTAGCCGGCGATACATATTTTTTAGCAACGCCGGTAATTTTATCAATTTGATAGTCGCGCTTAGTAATTACTAGGCTTTCACTGTGCTCAACACCAGCTTTATCAACCCATTTAAGTGTGTGATTTGTTGGTGCATCGCGACCAAAGCCAAATACAAAATCCCCCTTACTCGAAAGCTTAAGTGTTTTGTCGTTAAAGCTAACCGACTGCGCGTTACTAATATTACCGGTTACTAAACCGCCTTGAGTTAATTGCCCTTTTAGCTCAAGCGCCATTGCACTTAAGCTAGTAGAGGAAATTAACACGGCTGCTAATATTGTTTTAAGCATGGCTAATAGACCCTTTGCCTACTCCTTCGTAGGCCGTTATTTTTACCGCTTTTTCAGGATACTGTGCTTTTACCTGACCCGCTAAGTATTCTGCAATGCATTCAACCGTGGTATCACTAGGTAAAATATCACAACGCGATTCGCTAATAGCCATTTCAAAATAGCCTTGCGCTGAAGTATATGCAAAACATACATCGCCAGCTTTAGCGCTAACGTGCTGCAATTCGTCTGCCTTAATTTGATCCTCAGCGGTGGCTAGATAAATGTCTTCCCACTTTTGTGACCATTCTTTTTGCAGACGTGGCATAGAAATACCATCTAAACTAATACCAATTTGAGAACGATGCCCATGAATAATACGTTGGCAATTACCATCGTGCTTTTTAAGGCCATGGCTGTAATGGTAATAATAGCTTTGGTTATGCTCTGGCTTTAATGACAGCTCAATTTTTTCAATATTATCTGGCAGCTGTGGCAAAATAGTCGCTATTAAAAAATCTGTAACCGATGCAATTGTTACTTCATCAGCGTTAATCATACAATAAGCTTGATGTGGAGCACTCATCGCCAAATGGTGGTTGTCACCAAATGTACAATCTAATGTTTTATGGTCGCTAAATTCGCTAACCACGCCATTTAGATTATTAGGTACAGCTAAACGATGATCAATACACTCATCTATAATGCCTTTAATTTGCTTTTTAACTAAGCCAAAGTCTAATACCATAGACTCATCGTTTAGTTTGCCATGCAAAGTTAAATCAACAATCCAGCTCTCGCCAACTGCGCCGCGTTTATTACACAAGTAAGAAAAATCTATCACTGTTAGTGAGTTAACAAAAAGGATCATAAATTTCCTTTAAACAGGTTAAAAGTCAGCTGTAATTATAATGATTTATGATTGTAATTGCGCGGTTTAATCAGGCTAAAATCAATTACACGAATCGATTGATGAAAAAACCTCCTAAATTTAGCTTTTTTAACTGATCCGAGTTGTTCAGCGTACAAGTGTACGCTAAAGTAGTTGGCAATTTATAAGCGAAGATAAGTGTTATGGAACCTAAAAATAGCTATACAAAAGAAGACTTGATCCTATGTGGTGAAGGTAAAATGTTTGGTGAAGGTAACTGCCGTTTACCAAGCGACAATATGTTAATGATGGACCGCATTACCTCTATTACTGCCGATGGCGGAATACACGGTAAAGGCGAAATTGTTGCTGAGCTAGATATTGACCCTAGCTTATGGTTTTTCGACTGCCATTTTAAAGGTGACCCTGTAATGCCCGGTTGCTTAGGTTTAGACGCTATGTGGCAGTTAGTTGGATTTTACTTAGGTTGGTCTGGCGGTCCAGGTCTTGGCCGTGCGCTAGGTGTGGGTGAAGTTAAATTTACCGGCCAAATTTTACCAACCGCTAAAAAAGTAACCTACCGCCTAGTAATGAAACGCGTAATTAAACGCAAATTATTTATGGGTGTTGCCGATGGCACGGTAGAAGTAGATGGCCGTGTAATCTACGAAGCGAAAGATTTAAAAGTAGGTCTATTTCAAGACACCAGTGCATTTTAATTAACTGTTAATAATTAAAATACACATACAAAAATGCCTCCACTTGGAGGCATTTTTGCTTAAATTCAGTTATATACTATGTTTTATAAATATTACGATTATCTATTGCTTCGCGCCAACCACCTAACCATTCTGATTTTGGATCAACTTGTTGATAGGGACAATGCTCTTTAGAGCGACCTGCTAAACCTGCTTTAAATCCTTGAGAATGTGCTCTCTCTAAACGATCTCTTTTTTGTCTCTTCATCGGTAATATCCTCACCTTTGTATTTATATATTTTGTAGCATTAGTGAAATCTACATGTAATGAATAGCTAATAAAAAAGGTTAATTCAAATTATAAAAGCAATTAATTAGTTTGACTTTAACTAAGCTGCTGATGCAATGATGAATTAGCTTTTTAAAAAGTAAGTGGTCGTACTTGCACTGTATTGACCGGTTTAATCTAACTTAAAAACACGATTAAAAAATCGTTTTATTACACTGTTGTGTATATATTGTGACCGGCTAATTTAGCCTTAGTTCCAAATTAATCTAGTCTATTTTTTAATTATTTTAAATTTTATTTAGCTTATTTAATAAACAACACAATTAATGCTTGATTATTTAAAGTCGATCGGTCTAATATGTTGTATGAACAAAAACACACCAACTCCAGTGAGGCGTGGCCGCCCACCCAAAGTAGCCAGAGAAAACGCCGATACCAAAGCGTTACTTATTCGCACAGGCCTAGAAACACTAACCGAGTTTGGTTTTAGCGCAACTGGCCTCGATACCATATTAAAAAAAGCAGCCGTACCTAAAGGCTCTTTTTATCATTACTTTAAAAGTAAAGAAGCGTACGGTATTGCCCTTGTTGATGCTTACGACAGTTATTTTATTGCCAAACTTAATCATTATTTACAACAAAGTGACGTCCCCCCGCTGGAGCGAATAGTCAACTTTACCCAAAGTGCCATTAAAGGGATGAAGAAGTACGATTATAAGCGTGGCTGTTTAGTAGGCAATTTAAATCAAGAACTGAATCACTTAAGTGACGAATTTAAAACCCGCTTATTGCAAAGTTATACTAGCTGGCAAAACTTGGTAGAGGTGTGTTTAAACCAAGCAAAGCAGCAAGGTACAATTGCCAACAGTGTAAACACCCCATTAATGAGTGAGTACTTTTGGATTGGTTGGGAGGGTGCGGTTATGCGTGCCAAGCTCACTAAGTCTAATACTCCACTTACTTTGTATACAGAAATGTTTTTACGCGCATTACTAACCTAATGCGTTTTTTTTACCAATTAAAAGACGATCGGTCTAAAAGGATATCCCATGAGTAACCCAATTAAAGCCATTGTTATTAATAAAGATGATAATAACTACAGCGCCTCTTTAAGCAGCATTAAGAATAGTGACCTGCCGAATGAAAATGTCACTATTGATGTGCTATACAGCACTTTAAATTATAAAGATGGCTTAGCAATAACCGGAAAAGGGCCTGTGGTACGCAGTTTTCCTATGGTGCCGGGTATAGATTTAGTAGGCACTGTGAGCCACTCCACCAGCGATGAATTTAAAAGTGGCGATAAGGTAATTTTAAATGGGTTTGGTGTAGGCGAAAAACACTGGGGTGGGCTGGCTCAAAAAGCAGCACTTAATAGCGATTGGTTAATCCCCTTGCCTGCTGGCATTTCACCTAAACAAGCTATGCAAGTTGGCACTGCGGGTTACACCGCTATGCTCAGTGTAATTGCACTCGAAAAACAAGGCATAACACCCGATTCAGGCGAAGTGCTGGTAACCGGTGCTAATGGTGGCGTAGGTAGTTTTGCAATATATTTACTAAATCAGCTTGGCTACAATGTAACCGCAGCTACTGGACGAATGGAGCAAAGTGATTATTTAAAAGAGCTAGGAGCAGCAAATGTAATTAATCGTGATGAGCTTTCAAACCCAGGTAAGCCGCTACAAAAAGAGCGTTTTGCCGCAGCTATAGACTCAGTAGGTAGCCATACTTTAGCTAATATTTGCGCCTCATTAAAATATGGAGGTGTTGTAACCGCATGTGGGCTTGCACAAGGTATGGATTTACCTGGCTCTGTAGCACCATTTATATTACGTGGCATTCGATTAATAGGCATTGATAGCGTAATGCGCCCAAAAGCCGACCGAATTGAAGCATGGGATCGTTTAGCATCTTTAGTAGCAGCTGATTACCTTGATAAAATATCGACTGAAATAACGCTTGAACAAGTAATTGATAACGCCGAGCAGCTTATGAAAGGTAAAATTCGCGGCCGTGTTGTAGTTAATTGCCAAAGTTAAGCTTTTTACACTGTTAAAGCCTCGTTATTAAATTTATAATACACTTTGTATTTTAATAACGAGGCAACACCTATGAGCAACCAAGAACTTTTCAGTAATAACCCACTGCAAGGCGTAAAATTAGAACAAGTGGTTGAAGAGCTGGTTGAACAATATGGGTGGGAACTCCTATACGCTTATTTACAGCTAAATTGCTTTAAAAATAATCCTGATATTAAATCGGCGGTTAAATTTTTACGTAAAACACAGTGGGCACAAGAAAAAGTAGATAACTTTTATTTGTATCGCCTTAAAAACTTACCACGTCCTGATGATGTGCAATACGAACTGCCACCGCGTGATCGCGTGATCCCTGCTGATCATAAACCTGGTGAGCCGTGTGAGTTAAGCTTTACTGATGCAAAGCGTATTATGGAGAAAAAAGAGACTAAGCAACGTGCGCGTACCCGTAAACAGCGTGTTAGCTCAACTAATCCTTGGGGCAACTAAAGCACAAGGTTAAACCACTCATTATTAAAGCTGGCATTGCCGGCTTTTTTATTACGCCTTTTTACTCATACCCTATAAGTTAACAGCAACAAAGATATAAAGTTTACTTTAGAGGCTTGTATCCCCTATCTTGCCAAAACTCTACAGCCGAGCGCTCTGTAGGCAGTGCTACATTAAATGTTTTATCCGCTATAAGTTTGCCATTGTACTCTATGGTCATGCGCCAATTACCAAGTTTATTATTAATTGGTGGCCATAAAGTATCACCTAAATAAAAATGCCAGTCGCTGTTTTTAACATACACCACTCCGGAAAAAGGAGGCATTATGTCGCCTTCATCATCGGGTATATTAGGATGATAAATGCTGTAATGTAATTTTTCGCCTTTGGCTTTTTTAATATTTATGATCAAACCAAATTCAACATCAAGAGTAGCGATGACCTCGGTAGTAAATTGCTCTATTTGCGGCAATGCTTTACTCTCGTTATCCCATGTTGAGTAAATACCGTAGCTTTGCAGCGTAATTATCGGTTTTAATTTAGCCATATCACCTAACTTTATATTTAACGTTTATTGTATGCCAGCAGAGTGTAAATTTGCCATATTTAAAGTGTCACTTTTGGGTTTTTAGGATAGTAATGATTGCCCTGCTGCTCGCACAAACTAAACTCACGAGTATTTTTGTAAGGTAACTTCATAAAACCGGCTACCCCTACGTCGGTAATATTCACTGCGTATTGCATCAACTTATTAAGCAGCCGCCTAAACTCATCCTCTTTACTGGCATCGAGCAACCGGTAGTAATGATGTATTTTGAGCCTATCGGGCAGCGCTTCAAAAATAATGCAGCCAGTGTGGTGTATTTGATTTAGCTCAAACACACATTTAATTACTTTTTTTGGCAGTTGTAGTTGCTCGTCGGGATCTTTACCATCTTCAAAGTAAGAATGTGGCCGGGTAACATCACTGGCATTTACATTCACCGTTTCAAAATCAAGTTCTGGTAAACTTTCAAACTTAAAAGCGCCTGTTCTATCGCGCTCTAGCTGAATGGTTTTACGTGCGTCAAACAAACAACATTTAAACAGCCCTTTTTGGCTAATTGCTTGTGCCAGCATTACGGTATTATTTACCGCATCGGTAAATGCAGCGGCTAACGTTTCGTTATACAAAATTAGCGATGATTCAACAAACAGTGACTCATCTTTCCAATGAAAGCTTAATCCGCCTACGGCTGGATACTTTGCTAAACGACTAATTGAAGCTAAAAATGCTTTTTCGGTATCTCCGGTATCAAACAAAAACTCTTTGTAGTAACGATCTAATTGGGCATCGTTTACATCAAGCAATTGCTGTTTATGATCGGCTTGGCGTAAAAACTGCTTTCGTGAACTGTATACAACGGTTTCGGGCTCTTCGTCATAACTAAACCAAAACGGAATCGCGGCTTTAACTACTTTTTTAGGTAACTCAGGTAGGTACGCTTTCGCCATACTAGTAATGTTACGCATAAAGTAATCACCTGCGCTATCTCTCACTTGTTTGTTTTTAGAGAGCATACCGTCAATTACTTTAGCCAGCTCTATTGGTAGCCCTAAACTGCTGGCCGGAATAACGTCTACTCCAAACCGACAAGACTGTGCAGAAGCAAGTGCGTACAAGGTTGCCGCTACGCCTTGCTCATCAAAGCGTGGAGATGATTGCTCTCCCGACATTTGTGCTTCACCAATAAAGTAAACATCGCCCATACGTGCGTTAGTAGTGCTTAGGTCTGCCGACATTAAATCCATAAAATTACTGGCAATGGGGTTACCGTCACTATCTATTTGCGCGTATACCGAGCTTCCCCAATCCACTAACGATAGTGCATCACTGGCTTCGTCCCATACTAAGTTTGAAGGTTTAATGTCGCCATGCACAATAGGCTGCGCCGTTACACCCGTATTATGATTGCGCAGATCGAGCAGCACGTTTCTGAGTCGCACTGCCAGCGTCATAATTTTTGCAGCGCTAATTCGGCCTTTTTTCAACGATACTTTTTCAAGGTCTTCGCCCATGGCGCGAGCCATCATTAAAATGCCTTGTTTTTTAATTCGTTCAAATGCATAAAATTCAGGTACAAGTGGATTGTTAATTTGCGATAGCATGTAAGCTTCGTCTTCTAGGCGGTCGCGTATACTTTGCGCTAGTGTAATACGCGAAAACTTAAATACCCAAGGTAAGCCGGTATCGTCGTGTCCCGCAAATACAAAACCAAAAGCGCCTGAACCAATCATTTCTACATTTTCGTAACCAAGTAAGGTAAGTTTTTTAATACATATATTAAGCCACTGTCTATGCTTTTTAGCATCGTGGTGTGAGAGCAAATAAACAGATTGCTCTTCGTTAATATAAAAGTTACGAATTTCTTTGGCTTGCACTGTATTTTCTCAATTAAGGAAGTGTAACGGCTTAAATTAATAACCCTTTTAGCTATGTAATACTCTATTTTATTTAAAGTTTTATCTCAAGTAATAGCGCTCGTTTAAATTTTAAGGCTACATATCGCTAGAAATTGCGGATTCAACGTATAGGGCTTAACCTATTGGGCTAAAATAAGGTAAAACAGGGCTTTATATTCTTTTGGGTCAAACAATGACAAACATAATTAAAGCCTCTTCTTTAGCTATAGCGCTTTGTGCTGGTATGAGTACGCACGCAGCTGAGTTTACTTTCTCATCAAACATAAACAAAGATGCACAAACATTAGTCGTATTTTATAGCCAAGATGGAAAAAACAAACAATTTAAAGCACTTAATAAAGAGTTTAAACAGCATTTACAGCGCGTAATAGACATTGAAAACTTTAAAGGCGATTACGCCAGTGTTGCCGAACTTATAGCACCACAAAACAGTAAATATGATCGTATATTAGTGGTAGGTACGGGTAAACAAAAAGAACTAGATAAAGCCCGTATTGCAAAATTAGGTGGCAATATACATGCTCGCTTACTCGGTAATAAAGTAACAACCGCAAGTGTAATATTTGATGACGTAACCGGCTTAAATAATAATGCCGAGTTAGCAGCTAACTTTGCTCACGGTGCTAATTTACGCGACCACCGCTTTGAAAAATATAAGCAAAAAGCCAGCACAGAAACTATTAGTTACACATTTGATGTTGCTAACACTAAGCAAACACAAAAAACATATAAGTTGCTACAAAGCATTCAAGCTGGGGTGTTTTTGGCCCGCGACTTAACTTCTGAAGTTGCTACCCACATGACCCCGGTCGACTTTGCCAATGCAGCTAAAGAGTTAGAGTCTCTTGGCGTTACTATTAGCGTACTTGAGCCTGCCCAATTAAAAGAGCTAGGTATGGGAGCGCTTGAAGCTGTTGGCCGTGGTAGCGAACAAGGCGCTCGTCTTGTAGTTGCTCATTATAAAGGGTCTAACGACGCACCTATTGCCCTAATAGGTAAAGGTATTACATTTGACTCTGGCGGCTACAGCATTAAAACAGGTGCATCTATTGCACGAATGAAATCAGACATGGCAGGTGCAGCAGCGGTACTGGGTACTGTAAAAGCAATGGCACTTGCTAAAGCAGATAAAAACGTAGTTGCAGTGATGGGTATGGCCGCTAACATGGTGTCGCAATTTGCTGTAGCACCGGGCGACGTAGTACGTACCGCTGAAGGCTTAAGTGTAGAAATACTTAATACCGACGCAGAGGGCCGCTTGGTACTTAGCGATTCAATGTGGTATGCGCGTAAGCACTTTAATCCTGAAATAATGATTGATGTAGCCACATTAACTGGCTCTAAAGTAGGTGCTGTTGGCAATGAATACGCGGCAGTATTTTCACAAGATGATAAATTAGTAACGCAATTAACCTTAGCCGGTAAACAGGTTAACGAAAACTTATGGCGCCTACCTTTAGGGTATAAAGATGCTTTAAAGTCGGATATTGCTGATTTAACCAATGTTGGCTCCAGCGGCCCTGGTGCAACTACTGCAGCAAGCTTTTTAGAGCATTTTGCCGGTGACACTCGCTGGGTACACATTGACATAGCCGGCAATGCATTAGCTAAAAAAGGCAAAGACGAAGTATCTGCTGGCGGTACCGGATTTGGCGTGCGTTTATTGAGTGAATGGCTACTAAGTAATTAAATATACATTAGTTAGCTTTACTAGCTAAAACACAAAACGCCAAAAGCACATATATGCTTTTGGCGTTTTTTATTGTTAGTTAAAGCAATATAACCTTTAACCTAGAAGGTCAAACACGTTTTAGTCGTAACCATATTTATTATTAAACGCTTCATCGCTCATGGTTAATAAAATAATAAACTCTACAAATGCAATGATCGCCGGAATAGCTGTCCAAAAGAACAACAGATAAATAAAGCCTAAGCCAATTTGCCCTAAGTAAAACTTATGAACACCAAAGCCACCCAAAAATACCGCAAGCAATGCTGCAGCTATTTTACTCTTACCATTGGGCGCAGTACCACCTAATGAATTAGGTTGCGCTGTTTGTCTTACCCCACATTTAGGACAAATTTCTGCTTTTAAACTAATTACGCCTCCACAGTCCGAACAAAACTTTTCGTCTGCACTTTTTAATGTTGCTGCATCACTCATTAATAACTCTCCATTGTTTATAAATATGCTTCATAGCGTAGTTAAGTAAATGTCAGTATATAAATTATTAGTTTTAATTTTTAGATACTTGAAAATATTTAACAGCTAAAAACTTAGCACAATAGGCAAACCACATTCAACAAAAATAAAACAACTATTTTACATTTGGGTGCTTATACATGATTTATATAGTGCAAATAAACGATGTGCAGCTATTAAAACTCGATAGTATCAATAATCAACACTAAATAATGTTAACAAAATTTACATTTAGTTAGTTGTTCTGCATAAACCCTTTTTGCTTAATAGCGCAGCACTAAGTTAATTGTGGTTTTTTAATGGAGTATCAAAATGATAAAATTTAAATCGATAACACTATTTGTTAAAATGTGGACTGTTACGGCATTATTAACCAGCTCAGCCGCTTACTCACTAGGCTTCTCACAAACCTACACACAGGCTTACTTACAAGCCTATGCTCAAGCTTCATCTAAAGATAGCAAACAGGCTCCAGCTCAAAACATTCCTCAAAACTCGATTTACCAATTAAATAATACGTGGTTAGATCAAGATGGCCACGAGCGTTTATTAAGTAGCTTTAGTGGTAAAAAGCAAATAGTGAGCCTTATTTACACACATTGTGCGCATACCTGCCCTACTATTGTGTCGACCATGCAAGCTATTGAAAATAAGCTTAGTAATGAAGAAAAAAACAATGTTGGATTTATATTAGTCTCGCTTACCCCTGATACAGACACCCCGACGGTATTACAAAGCTTTGCCCAAAGCAGAAAACTAAGTGCACATAATTGGAGCTTATTAACAGGCTCAGCCGATGATGTGCGCAGCTTAGCTGCAGCATTAAACATTAAGTATCAAAATATAGGGAATAGCGAGGTAGAGCACTCTAATATAATGACGGTGCTTGATCAGCAAGGCAGAATCAAGTTTCAAAAAACGGGTGTAATTAGTAATGCAACTTTCACTGCTAAGGAGCTTGCCAACTTTTAAGCTACTCACTATTACTAAAAACACAAATATAAAACACTTTATTAGCAAATAGAGTGTTTATATTATTTTATAAATGTTTACTTAAAATACCTCCCTACCAGTTAAGTCCACTTTTAATCTCTAATATATTTTTAATCAACTACTTCACTTGCTTACAGCATAGAGTATTAATGACGTATATATACCAACAAGTTATAGGGTAGCGTTGGACTTATTTGCAGCACAATAGAATAATCCGCCCTTCACTCACACTTCAGCTTTGTATTATTAATTATTGGGTACTTACGTGAATAAAAAACAAGCCATACTAGGTAGCGCTATTGCTATTTTATCTATTTTGTTAGGGGCACTATTTCTCGAAACATCATCACTGTTTTTACGTCTACTGCTAGGCTTAGCTTTGGGTTTTGCCTTAGCGAAAGGTTCAATTGGTTTTGCTGGCAGCATTAATCGCGCATACCGACGTGGCTCAACACAGCTATTGCAAACTCTTATGTTTATGTTTGTTATTACTGCCATTATAAATGCTGGCTTATTAGTAAATACAGATTCAACAAGTTATAACTTATGGGTTAACCCTATTAATTTAGGCCTGATTATTGGTGGCGTAATGTTTGGTGCCGGTATGAGCTTGTCGAGCTGCTGCTACCGGCATGATGGTAGAAATGGTAAGCGATGTACCACGCGCACTAACAACATTGGTATTTTTTGGAGCAGGTGTGTTTTTTGGCTTTCCGCTACAAGCAACGCAAAGCTGGATCACGCAAAGTGTAATCTCTACAAGTAGTTATGCTGGGCAAGGTGTTTACCTGCCCGATTTGTTTAGTTGGGGGCCATTAAATGGCTACTTTATTGCTATTTTAGTTACGATTGCTTTTGCTTTAATTGTTGTAGTGCTGGCTAAAAAATATGAGAACTACCGACAAAAAAGTGGATCTTATTTAGGGGTTGACGGTGAAATAGCCCGACAAAACCAGTTATTACACAACAGTACACAACAATTTACATTTTTTAGCACCCACACATATAAACGCTGGATAGGAAACATGTGGGAAATGCGCACTTCTGCTTTAGTAATTGCAATTATATTTGGTGTAATGATGGCGTCAACTGGTTCGGGCTGGGGCGCTTCTACCCCTTTTGGCATATGGTTTGGTAAGCTTGTAATGCAACTTGGCATAAGCGCAAACGATATTGCAAACTATACTCTAAGACCCGAAGTAATGTTTACTACAGGCTTTTTTGATCATGCTATTTCGGTACAAAACTTTGCAATAATGTTAGGCACATTAATAGCCGTGCTGCTTATGGGTAAATTTTCGTTTTCATTTAAAATAAACCACTCAGCTAAACAGTTTGCTTTATTTGCACTTGGCGGGCTACTAATGGGGTTTGGTACGCGTTTTGCCAATGGCTGCAATGTAGGTGCATTATTTACCCCTATCGCTAACTTTTCATTGTCAGGTTGGATTTACCTAATTTTTTTACTGCTTGGTGGAATACTGGGTAATAAGCTGCAACATGCTGTAATTAAATAATACCTTTTATAATTAAAATGCCGACTTAAATTATAAGTCGGCATTTTTACTAACCGTTATTTTTAAACAGTATACGTTTAAGTGTATTGTCTTTAATAATATAATGATGCAGAAGTGCTGCGCTGGCATGTAATGCAATTAAGTAATAACCAAGTACGCCCGTTGTTTCGTGTAGGTATTTAATTTGTTTTGCCAGATCAGTGTTTTTTGCCGCTAATGCGGGTAATTCAAAACCATAAAAAGGAATTGGCGCATCAAATAAACTCAGCATAAACCAACCTGCCAAAGGCATTGCAAACATAAAAGCATAAAGTGCAATGTGCGTAATACTAGCTGCCATGGTTTGCCATTTTGCTGGACTGGGCGTTATTAATGGTTTAGAACCACTTTTTAAACGAATAAATAGCCGAATAGTAACAAGCAACAAAACTGATAACCCCAGCATAAAATGCCACATTTTAAATAAATCGCGAGTTTCTGTGCCCTTATCAAATAAAACCCGTAGTTCAATAGAGGCATACACAGCAATTAATACTAATAACATTAGCCAGTGCAGGATTATTGAGAGTTTATTGTAATGGGTAGATGTGTTTTTTATAGCCATAAAACCTCTAAAAATATAAGAAATAAATGCGCTCTTTACTTCTCAAGCACACCGTACTTAACCTGAACTCTGGTTAAGAGATTTACGAACATATTGAATCATCGTTATATTTAATTTTATTTTCTCTAGCCAGAGGTTTTCAGTGAAAACAAGGCGAATTTACGCGTCAATAGCTGGCCTATTGCAAGTAAATTCAACGCAGTTAGCGCTGAAAACAGCTGCTTGAGATAAGTTTATTATCCGGAGCTCAGGTTACTTAAGAAGTTTAGCGCGTTTAAAACTTTTACAGTGTTTAAAGTAAGCTTTTAATGATCTAGCACAATAACTATTTAACTTATATTTATAGGCGCTATCTGTATTGATAACTTAAACCAAGCCCCGCCCAAAATACATCTTGTAATAATTCATCGTCGGCATAGCGGTTAGAATCTTTATTAATAGCAAAACTGTAGTTGCTATATGCGTATAACTGCATGTTTTTTATTACTGAGTAAGATAAATTGGTACTAAATTGCACATGATTAGCACCATTATGCCCATCGGCCACATACCCTGAATTAAAGCCAACACTGGTTTTAAAATCAAGCTGTAATACGGGCGTTAATTGATAATGTTTATTTAGCGCAACATCTAAAAAAGCACCTTGTGCATCAAATGAATAATATAAACTACTTATAAGCTGAACCTGCTGTGCAAAAGAGTAAATAAGCTCAAGGCTAACCTCATTATCGTAAGCGTTACTGCTTTCTTCGCGCGAGGCAATTGCACTATACCCACTTAATAGCTCAAGGTTTTTTGATAATACCGTTGCGTATATTATATTTAAATTCACTTCTGAATAATCGGTATTAATGCCTTTAGCAAACCAAGGAATAATTATGAAATTTTCATAATTTAGCTCTGTAGATACTGAGGTAATCCCTTTATTTGCTAAGTTATCACGCCCTTCAGTAACATAGCGGTTTTCCCAGTAGGAATGAATGTGCCAGTCGTAGCTGTTATTAGGTTCAATGTTAGTTAACGTCTCAACTTTTATATGACCCGCCGCATCTGCTGAAACATTTTGCACAGCACTATACTCTTGCGTAGTTTGCGCTAAAGCAAGGGAACTAAAACAGGCACTAAACGCAAATAAAAAACCGACAATACATAACTTCATTAATAACCTAAATTTTCATAGTAGTATTTAGCTCAGTTACTGAGCTAAAAAGGTCGGCTATACTACTACTCGAATAGGTAAATGAGCAATAAATTTTGTTAACTTTATTAGTTAAATAAAATCACTGCAACTAGGGCTCGCTGCAGTGTTAAAAATACGGGATATAAGGTAGGTAATTTAAAGTTTTATAAAGGTGTTACTAAACCTCTTCGCATTCCCAGCTTGGCTTTTCAAATTTAAACACTGCTAATCCTAAAAGCGCTATCATTATTGCAAAAGCTAACCAAGATGATAAAAACTGTGCTGCAAAAAACCAACCCACTGCAGCGGCAATAACACTAATAACAAGCTGAGCCATAAGCGGAACTTTACCTTTGATACCGTAAGTAAGTTTATAAGCTTTAACTAATTCATCAGCCACAAAAAACTCACAAAGTGTCACGTTTTTAGTTAAACCGTGAGCTTTTAGCCTAATTTTAGCCGGGTTGCCATTTATTTCAAACTGATGAGTAGAGCTAAACTTAAAGTTTTGTGCTTCGCTAACTATCTCACCGTTAACTTTTACAACTTCTTTTCCCGATACGGGCAAGCAGTAATAAGTAACTTCTACGTCATCACTGTAAAACTTAAAATGCATTCCACTTTTGGCCGAAACCTCTACTTTATTTGTCATCATCATCATCCTTAATGATATAAATTTAATTATATAGTTTCCAAAGAAAGTTAACAGCATGCTTACAACAATAAATCGTTAACTCACTCATAAAAAGCTATACCTCAATAAAAACAAACAATAGATTTAAAATCAAACTCGTTAACATTGCTGATCAGTACTAAACTTTTGCTCATCGGCAGTTAATTGATCTGTATCAAGTCATTTTTGCACTTAAGCGCAATACTAAGTTAATCGTCATTTATAATGGAAAATATAAAATGAAAATACAACCTAATAAGCACACCCTATGGCTCCCTCTAATAGCTATTTTATTTAGTGGTAACCTACTTGCTGCCAGTAATTTAAAAACTGAACAAGCAATACTAACGCCTCCTCCTATGGTGCCGCCCGCCATTAATAGAGATCACAGTGCAAAAGTAGTTATCAACCTAGAAACAAGAGAACAAGTAGGGCGAATTGCCGATGGCGTTGAATATGTATTTTGGTCATTTGGTGAAACCGTTCCAGGGAGTTTTATTCGAGTTAGAGAAGGTGATGAAATTGAGTTTAACCTCTCAAATCACCCTAGCTCAAAAATGCCGCACAATATTGACTTACATGCGGTAACAGGCCCAGGTGGTGGCGCGGAATCGTCATTTACGGCCCCAGGACACACCTCAACATTTAATTTTAAAGCACTTAATCCTGGGCTTTATATTTATCATTGCGCCACGGCTCCTGTTGGTATGCACATAGCCAATGGCATGTATGGCTTAATTTTAGTTGAACCAAAAGAAGGCCTTGCGCCCGTAGACCGAGAGTATTATTTAGTACAAGGGGATTTTTATACTAAAGGTGAATTTGGTGAAGCTGGCTTGCAACCTTTTGATATGGCAAAAGCAATAGATGAAGACGCCGACTACGTAGTATTTAATGGCTCAGTAGGCAGTACCACAGATGAAAACTCTTTAACCGCTAAAGTAGGTGAAACAGTTCGATTATATATTGGTAATGGTGGCCCTAACTTGGTTTCTTCTTTTCATGTAATAGGCGAAATTTTTGATACCGTTTATGTAGAAGGCGGCAGTTTAAAAAATCACAACGTACAAACCACATTGATCCCCGCTGGCGGCGCTGCCATTGTGGAATTTAAAGTAGAAGTACCGGGCACCTTTATTTTGGTTGATCATTCTATTTTTAGAGCATTTAACAAAGGTGCACTAGCAATGCTAAAAGTAGAAGGTCCTGACGACCATTCTATTTTTACAGGCAAAACAGCTGAAAACGTATATTTACCAGAAGGCTCAGCAATACAGTCGTTAGACAATACTTTTACTAAAATAACAGCCAACAATAAAGATGAACAAATACGATTCGGCCAACGTGTTTATGAAGCTAACTGTATGGCTTGCCATCAAGCTAATGGCGAAGGTATTCCCGGAGCATTCCCGCCTTTAGCAAAGTCTGATTATTTAAACAACAACCCACTTTTAGGTGTTAATGCGATTATTAAAGGCTTATCGGGTCCGATTAAAGTTAATAACGTTAACTACAACGGCGTAATGCCAGCAATGAACCTAAATGACGAAGATATTGCCAATGTTATTACCTTTGTACTAAATAACTGGGATAACGCCGGCGGAAAAGTCTCTGCTGAACAAGTTGCTAAGCAGCGCAAGTAACATGATTTTTTCTTTATTAACGATGACACTGACACTGGCAGAGCCTCCTAAAATGGTAGCGCTGCCCGCGGGTAACTACAGGCCGCTTTATATGAATAAAAACAGCCCACAAACATTTGTGGGCGCTTTTAGCATAGATGTTACGCCTGTGACTAACGCGCAATATTTAACGTTTGTAATAAATAACCCTCGTTGGCAGTCGCAGCAAATACCTAGCATATTTGCAGAGGCTCAATATTTACAACATTGGCAACAAAATCTAACTCCAAAGCAGCCGTCACAAGGACAATTAAACAGCCCTGTAGTTAACGTATCGTGGTTTGCAGCCCAAGCTTATTGCCATTCACTTAATAAAAGCTTACCCACGGTTGCTCAGTGGGAACGTGTTGCCAGTGCCAGTGCAACCCAGCCCAATGGCAGTCTAGAAAAAAGCTATAACCAACGTATTTTACAATGGTATAGCCGCCCTAGTAGCAAACAGCTCCCCGAGGTTGGTACTAACCCAGCAAACTATTGGGGAGCACAAGACTTACACGGCTTAATTTGGGAATGGACAGAGGATTTTAACTCCGCTTTGGTCAGCGGCGAGTCCCGTGGTGATAGTGATATAAATCAAAAATTATTTTGCGCCGCAGGAGCACAAGGCGCTGCTGATCCCAGTGATTATGCCGCATTTATGCGCTTTGGCTTTCGATCTAGTTTGCAGGCCAAATATACTTTACCCAATTTAGGGTTTCGCTGTGCGAAATCAAAGGAATAAAAAATGATAAAATATAACCCAGCTATTATTTCTAATAATATAACACTCAAAATATTAGGGCTGATATGCATGCTTGCCAGCTCATACGCTTACTCGCAAAATATACCACAAAACTCTGTTTATCAGCTTAACAGTACATGGTTAGATCAAGACGCTAATAAACGTACTTTAAGTAGTTTTAGCGGTAAAAAACAAGTCATAAGCCTTATTTATACACACTGCTTACATACCTGCCCTACTATTGTTTCTACCATGCAAGCCATTGAAAATAAGCTGAGTGAGACTGAAAAACAAGACGTAGGTTTTATTTTAGTCTCGTTAACGCCCGACACAGATACACCTGCAGTACTAAAAGAATTTGCACAAAGCCGAAAATTAAATTTACAAAACTGGAGTTTATTAACCGGCACACCACAAGACGTTCGTAGTTTAGCCATGGTATTAAATATAAAGTTTCAAAACATAGACAACAATGAAGTTAATCACTCCAACTTAATGACAGGTTTAGACGAGCAAGGACGTATTAAGTTTCAAGAACTTGGAGTAATAAATAACGCAGCAATAGCCGCTGAAAAGCTCGCAAATTTTTAAAGCACGCTACCCTTAACTAAGCTATACAATGAATAAACACTCGCACAAAAGCAGAGTGTTTATTTAATTTCAAAAATTTTATATGGGACAGGCATTTAATTTTTATTAAAAAGCAAATGCACAGTTTATTTATTATTTACTCCAGTGTATGGCTTTCATTGAATTACAACAGTTAAAGTTTATTCGATTTTAGGGAGGTTTTAACGAGAGTTAGAGGCTTACACTTCATATGATGGATATTTGCTAACTTAAGCTGACACAGATCTATGAACGACCTCAAATCATTGTTGTTTAGTTATTTAAGTAATCACATCAACTGCTTACTTCCGCCAAAACAATAAGAGTAAATTTTACTGGTTAGAACAAAAAACAGCGGATGCTCGTATTTACTCTGCATTAAATAACTTACAGATTAACCAACACCTTTGTACCACTTAGCTCGGTTCTGCGCAGCTAAATTCATTAACCTTACTTTACTCCCTGCAAAGTTTGCATATTGCCTACGAAAATGCTGAATTGCGTTTAGCCACTCAACCTCTTCTATATTTAATTTGGCTAATATATTGGGTACATTTTTACTTACTTCCCGTTGTTTATTGCAAGTAAAATAACGACTACTCCAACTTACTAACTCTAAATAGTCTATTAATCTAAATGGGATCGTGTCTGGTTCTGCATTACTACCCAATTTAAGTAATTGCATTGGCTGGCTTTTGTGCTCAAAAAGCTCTGATTTTTGTGCAGGTTGTTTACTATTTTTTGGGGTGTTTTTATATTTATGGATACGCTCTTGAATTGATGTGAAATCACTGTTTTCAAGTTCTGTAGCTATTTTCGCTCTAATTGGATTCAAATCAACATACGCCATACAACTTAAAATGGCCTTATCATCTAATAGTGCTTGGGATTTATAACGCCCTTCCCAGTATTTTCCTGTACAGTTATCTTCTTTATTTGCTTGCCTGGCAATATATTCATTAAGATTTTTCATATACCAGCTAATATCATAAAGTCGTGCTCGCCATGTTGCTATAATTTCACTAAAAATATATAAGCTAGCCTCATTTAATTTCTCGCCATTTAAAAAGCGTTCAACCAAAGAGTCTCCTTGTTTATATAACTTATACCAACGCCTTATAACCTCTTCAACAGACCAATCAAGCGCTTTGTTTTTATTTACTTTAACCACAACATGATAATGATTACTCATAATAGCGTAAGCAGCTATATCAATGGCAAATACATCGCTCAGTAATTTCATCCGCTTAACAAGCCACTCCCTACGGTGGTCAAAGTTTTTGCCTGAGTATTTATCATCGCCACACAAAAAAGCATGGCGAACACAACGCGCAATTAGGTGGTAATAAGGTGTTGCCGATAAATCTATGAGTGATTTTCTGGCACGGGTCATGTTTAGCACTCTGTTTTTACATGTATATATAAACAGTAGTTCAAAGCGAGGGAATTACCATTTTTTATGCCTGTCTACTATTATATTTACTTGTAAATAAGTTTTATGCCTGTCCCTTATTCGAAGAGGAGATAGTAATAAGCCTTATGTTTCTGCCAAAATATCGCCATCAACAAGGTGAACATTGGTGGTGTAATAAGCTTGGCTGTATTCTATATTTAACGAAAAATACACGCTTTGTTTAAGGTGTTTTTTTATAGATGCCTCTAGCTCAGTACTTAATGCTAATGTAAATTCTTTATTTCGGTGAGCCTTAGTTAATAACGATATTGTAATGAGAATATGCGAGTACTTATATTCTAAGCATGGGTAAGCTCTTGACTTACATACCCCAGCACTGGCGTCTTTGTTATTTATAATCTGCTCTATAACATCAAAAACTTCTTTTGTGTTTATTTTTAAGTTATCTGAATATTTTATTTCTACGTGTGGCATAAATATATGTTCCTGAGCGTATAACGCTTGGTTAATAATAAATCACTGCGTTTGAGTGCAAAAATCAACAGTAACTTACCTAATGAATTTATTCCGCTTGAGCCTGTAATACAGCGTGCTGTATATCTACATAGCATTATTTAAAATTAAACTTTGTTTATAAAACTTCTCTTTTTAAGCATTATAAGGTGCTTACTTATTATGGGGTTAGCTCCTTTATTCGTTTTATGGTATTTACCCTCAACTTTTTTACTTAAAACAAAAAAGCATAACCCTATTAAAGTTATGCTTTTTAATTTAGTTTGTTTAATAAACGAATGCGCCATATAAAGACTAATTACTCAATAGTTGTATTATTTAAAGAGTAGTTCCACACCTTATAAAAATAAAAGGCATAACCAAGGCCAAAGGTAAGTATTGAAATTATAATCCAAAGAATTACATGGCCAATGCTGCCAAAAATATCTGTATTACAAACCATTTTTCTTGTATTACCGTGTTCGTCAATTAACTCAGAGCGGTTCAAAATAAACTTAGAGAACGAATAAGGAAAAAAGAACGCGCCTATACCAAACGTTATTAGTATTAAAATAAACCACAGTATTAAATGCCCTAAAATATCTATAGTTCCTACATTTGCTTGAATCTTCATATTTAATCCTTGATATGATTTTACTTAACGAGTGTTAAAACCTACTCGCTTTAATTTATTGTTATTACTAAATAAACCATAGCCGAGTTCCTATTTCAGTTCAATTATTTACATAAAACAAAAAGAAGTTTATTTACTTATAAGCAGCTACTACATACTTTTGCTTAGCTTTATTAGATTAAATAAACATTCTTTCACTTAACTTATTCCTCCTCAAAAATACACCTCACAAACCTACAGCCACGCTAATAAACGCAGCAAAACTAGCGAGAAAATCAATCAATGAGAATCCCTCATATATAAATGAAATTAAATCAATTTTATTCATAATAATAACAACGTATAAAATACATTCTTGCTTTTACCTTTAGCCGCACTGCACTTGGTTGCAATTAAGCCTTTAGGTAAAAATAAAAAATACTGTGGTGACTACTGACAGGGAAATCTGAAGATATTACCGAAAACCTCAGAAGTTAAACAAAAAATTCAGCTTTAATTATATAAATGGATACCAAAAATCATGAAAAAAGACTTTAAATTTACTATTAAGAGCACTTCTCTTGATGAAAGTTATCAGCCATCTAACGATACGCGCCTTACAACCAACTTTGCTAACTTGGCAAGAGGAAAATACCGCCAAGCTAATTTGCGCAACGCGTTAAAAATGATTGATAACCGCTTTAATGCTTTAGCGAATTGGGATAACGCTAAAGGAGATCGTTACTCTGTCGAACTCGAGATTATTTCTGTAGATTTAGATATTAAAGGCAGTGGTAATACTTTTCCATCAATAGAAATATTAAAAACAATTATTGTTGATCATAAAACTAATAAACGCATTGAAGGCATTGTAGGTAATAACTTTTCCTCTTATGTGCGCGATTATGACTTTAGCGTATTGCTGCAAAATCATAATAAAAATCAACCTAAATTTAGTATCCCAGATAACTTTGGTGAGCTGCACGGCAAGCTGTTTCAGCATTTTGTTAACTCAAGTACTTACAGACTAAATTTTAATAAACTACCTGTAATATGTATTAGTGTTTCTGATAACAAAACGTATCATCAAACTCAAAACCAGCACCCTATTTTAGGCGTTGAATACCTGCCAAATGAGTCATCTTTAACCGAGCAATATTTCAAAAAAATGGGCTTGCAGGTACGTTATTTTATGCCACCAAACAGTGTAGCGCCTTTAGCATTTTTCTTTTTTGGTGACTTACTTAATGATTACACTAACCTTGAACTTATAAGCACTATTTGTACCATGGAAACATTTCAGAAAATCTATCGACCTGAAATTTACAATGCAAATGCACCTGCAGGAAAGTCTTATCAACCAAATTTGAACAACCAAGATCATTCATTAACGCAAATTGTTTATGATCGAGAAGAGCGTAGCCAAATGGCCAGCCAGCAGGGAAAATTTACCGAAGAGCACCTAATTAAGCCATACCAAACTGTGCTTGAACAATTCTCTGCCAATTACGTTTAAAAGCGGCGCTTAACAGTTTCGCTCAATAGCTAGGTTCAATTATAACTTTAAATATACGGCACTATTTATCATGAAAACACTTATTAGCAATACACTATTACCTACGTCAACTGCGGGCAGTTTGCCTAAACCGGTTTGGCTTGCACAACCACAAACACTTTGGTCGCCTTGGAAATTACAAGACGATGAACTAATTGAAGGTAAGCAAGACGCCCTTCGCTTGTCATTACACGATCAGCAACAAGCAGGCATTGATATTGTCAGTGATGGCGAGCAAACCAGGCAACACTTTGTTACCACCTTTATTGAGCACCTCAACGGTGTTGATTTTGAAAAGCGTAAAACCGTTAAAATTCGCGATAGGTACGATGCAAGTGTACCAACGGTTGTTGGCCCTGTTAGTCGACAAAAGCCGGTTTTTGTTGAAGATGCTAAATTTTTACGCCAGCAAACTAACCAGCCAATAAAATGGGCTTTGCCAGGCCCAATGACAATGATAGATACCCTTTATGACGATCATTATAAAAGTCGCGAAAAACTTGCGTGGGAATTTGCCATAATTCTTAATCAAGAGGCCAAAGAGCTAGAAGCTGCAGGGGTAAATATTATCCAATTTGATGAACCAGCATTTAATGTATTTTTTGATGAAGTTAATGACTGGGGTATTGCCTGTTTAGAGCGCGCAATTGAAGGACTAAAATGCGAAACCGCGGTGCATATTTGCTACGGCTACGGCATTAAAGCCAATACCGATTGGAAAAAAACATTAGGCTCAGAATGGCGCCAATACGAAGAAGCGTTCCCTAAATTACAGCAATCGAATATAGATATTATTTCGCTAGAATGTCATAACTCTCATGTACCAATGGAGCTACTTGAACTTATTCGCGGCAAAAAAGTGATGGTAGGCGCTATTGATGTAGCAACCGACACCATAGAAACACCCGAAGAAGTTGCTAATACCCTGCGCGAAGCGCTTAAATATGTTGATGCCGACAAGCTCTACCCTTGTACCAACTGTGGTATGGCTCCTTTAGCGCGTAATGTAGCAAACGCTAAGTTAAATGCCTTAAGTGCAGGAGCAGAAATAATTCGCAAAGAACTAGCTAACAAAAGTTAGCCCAACAAATAAACCTATATAATCCAACTAATATAAGCACTTCAATATAGTTATGTAAAAGAATGCCCGCCATAGAGCTCCTATGCCGGGCATTCTTTTTTAAACAAACAATAACTAAATTAAAAACCTATAAAAACACTTGCCCTAACATGCGTAAACCAGTAATTAATAGTACACAAGCAAATATCTTTTTCAGTTTACTTGCATCTAGTTTTGCAGCTAACGACGCGCCTACAGGCGCAAACAGTACGGTTAGCGGTACAATACATGCAAAGCCAAATAAGTTAACCAAACCAAAGGTCCCCGCTGGCGCATCAATTGGCGTACTGCCCAACATCAACATAGTTAGCGCACCAGGCAATGAAATAATTAACCCAATTGCTGCAGCTGTACCAACGGCCTTGTGAGCAGGATAGTTATATAAAGTAAGTAATGGCACCGAAATAGTGCCGCCACCAATTCCCACCATAGAGCTTAAAAAGCCAATAAATGCGCCCATAACACTTTGCCCTACTTTACCAGGTAGTTTTTGATACAACGCCGACTTGCCCGTTCTAAACAGCATATTAAGTGCAGATAACAGCGCTATTGCCCCAAACAATACCGTAAGCAACTTGCCATCAACCCGAGTAACTAACCAGCTACCCAGCAATACACCTATAAGAATAAATGCAGCCCAACGTTTTAAAAGGTCAAAGTCCACATTGCCTTTTTTATTGTGAGACCTAATTGAACTAATAGATGTAGGCACTATGGTTGCCAAAGACGTGGCTGTTGCAATTAACATTGCAGACTCGGGCGATACCCCAAAGCTCTGAAACAAAAAAAACAATACAGGCACAATTACAATTCCACCGCCAACACCGAGTAAGCCAGCTAAAATACCAGCAAATACGCCTGTGGCTACCAGTGCCAACAAAGTAGATATATTACTTGTTATAAATTCAATGATATTCATTAATTATTACTTCTATTTTTAATCACAACAAAGACCTTTCAGTCAATTTACGAGGTAATTACAGCCCCTGCTTTTAGGTTTTAAATAAAACAATTACGTTAGCATGCTCTACAAACTCAGCTCTCGCTAAGTTTAATATAACGTATTGTTATAATTAGTTATTCCCACCTTAATAGTAAATAAACTTGTTTGCTTGATAAAATGATATAATTTCATCAACCAATGAATATCAGTCATCATTAAAGCTAAATTAAAGATAGGAGTTAACTTGTGCTGGAAAGGATCCACTTAGAAATACTAACCGCCATAAAAGAACATGGAACCCTAACTAAGGCAGCAAATTCGTTGTACTTATCGCAATCGGCACTAAGTCACAGTATTAAAAAACTAGAAGGCCAAGTTGGTACGCCAATATGGAAAAAAGACGGTCGAAATTTGCGCCTTACAGCGGCTGGTGAGCACATTCAAACACTGGCAAACAGAGTATTACCGCAGTTTGTACATACTGAATTATTATTAAATCAAATTGCCAAAGGTGAACTAGGCTCGCTACGCATTGGCATGGAGTGCCACCCATGTTACCAATGGTTACTTAGAGTAATTGAGCCCTATTTAGAGCATTGGCCAGACATAGACATTGACGTAAAGCAGGAGTTTCAGTTTGGTGCTTTAGGTGCATTATTAAGCTACGAAATTGACGTACTAATAACTCCCGATCCACTCTTTAAACCTAAAATAAGCTACATACCTGTGTTTAACTACGAGCACAGACTCGTAGTTGCTAAATCCCATAAACTCGCAACACAAGAGTTTGTATTACCCGAGCAGCTAAGCGAAGAAGTATTGTTTAGTTACCCTGTAGAGCCGCTAAGGCTTGATATTTTTAGCCAGTTTCTTAATCCAGCAAAGTGCTCAGTAAAAAAACACAAAACCATTGAAACAACCGAAATCATGCTACAAATGGTCGCTGCGGGTCGCGGTATTTGTGCTTTACCAGGCTGGCTAATAGACGAGTATTCTAAAACAATGCCTATCAAAAGCCTAAGGTTTGGGGAGCAAGGTATTAACAAACAAATATTTGTCGGTATTCGTAACAACGAGCAGCATATAGACTACTTAAATGACTTTATTGCGCAAGCTAAAAAAACAACATAACCATAACCCATAACCAAATTAAATGCACAGTGTGGGCCCATTGGCGCGCTATCCTACCCGCATGTTTAGTACAAACCCAGCTGTGCAGGCTGGGGTTTTGTAAATAGCTGATTGAATTCAGCACAGTGCATTTTAAGTAACAAAGCCAAGGGTAAGCCGCATAACAGCATTATTAGATCACAGGCATTTAAATGGATAAGAATCGTGTTTAAGTGTTGAAAAACGAATACACCCTACGATGAATCGACGTATTTAGCAGCTTCAGGGCGTGTTGTTAGCAGCGCTGTTGCTAATCATCGTTTATTTTATTCTCACGTTTTACGCGCCATTTATCAAATTCCTCTTGACTAGATGAACCCGATTTTGCGGCATAAAATCTAGCAACTGATACCACTATTAAAATAAAACCTATTCCAATATTGAGAATAGATTTTTCAACAATACCTAAATAGAAAAGAAATACAGCCAAAATAGCTAAGAAAATTTGAGCAAACATAAAAATCCTTTTTAATTAATCAATACAGGCTAATAAAACTCTAATGATTTAAGCCTGCTAACGCTTGCAAGCACAGGCGAGCGAAGAATGAGCGAGTCCGGCACAGTTTGCTGTGCGGTTGTGCCTTGCTTTGTTATGCCTAAATATCACTAAGCTCTCGCCTCATTTGATTTAATAGCTCTTTTGAATTCTTCTGAATCTCAGCGCCAAGCTCTGCTGCCTTCACTTTAAAGGCTTCTGTTTTTTCATTTTGTTGGTTAAAAATAATTTCTGTAAAATTATTCATGTATTCATTAGTACAATCCATTGACTCTTGAGTTAATGCCTCAAGTCGGTCAAATGTTTCAAGCATTTCATCAGTAGCAATCAGTTTGAGTCGATTAGATTCAGATTTCAGTATTAGGACATCTTTCAAACCTTCTTGCATTAACCCGGATATTTGCGAACTAAGCCAACCAATTACTATTCGCTCCTGTTCTTTATCCTCAGCTTCGGCAGCAGCTAGATAGCGCTGAAGATACTCGTCAAAAATAGGCTGCATTCGCTCAGGCATCTCAATTTCATTTTTTCTACCAAAGGCATCCAAGTCTGTAACGTACTTGCCGTATTCAGACGCTTTTAGATCAAATATTTTTAGCCTCCTGTCTGCTCTGTAGCGTAAGTCTTGTTCTAGTTGTTTAAGATTCTTTTCATGGGTTTGTTTATTGAAATAAACAAAACCTAGCCACAACGCATTAATCACCCCGAATACCCATATGTAATATTCAGGGTTTTCCTGTATTAGATCGTATATGAATTGCATAGATTCCTTTTAGGCATAACGCCTTGTTATAAGCCACCACCTGCAACATCAGGATACATGAGTACCCAAGGATCTTTATTATCTGTCTTTTTATACCAAGCAATTGTGGCTTTGAACATTTCTATACCGATAGAAATAGGTATTTCGGTATAACCACCATTAGCAGTAGGCTCATAAGGATAACGAGCTTGAACAAAAAGGTTATCGTATTTCTCAAACCAATACTCGTGTTTATTAAAGCCAAGTAACTTATAAATATCTGGGTCTATAGCCTTGGCAAGATCTGTTAATTTATGAAGCCTTTTACCTTTGATTTCATATTGCTCCCCAACAGTACCTTTACGCTTATTATCTGATGGCTGAGCAGTAAAACTTTTTAGAATTATCTCAATGGCAATTGCTGCATTAACAACAGCAACACCGCATAAATTAGGTTTTGTCCATAACAATCTTGAAGCACGCAAATAATCAGATGCACTTTCAAGCATGTAAGGGGATTGATTATTGCTCATATGCCTCCGTGGCTTATAACGCTTTGCTAAGCGGAAAATAATGGTTGGCTATAATCGCGAAGCGATGGCCAACTGTTATTTTTCCGTTTAAGCAACTTGTTATACATCATGTTCTGGTTTTTTAGCTTTTACCATACCAGGCATAGTAAAAACGTATAATAAAAACAACTCTGTAAAAGATATTATTTCTTCAGCAAACTCTCTTGTTACTGGCTCTTCCTCATGCGCAGATTCATTACCGTCCTCACGTATAATATGTGCCCAATCTTTTAAGTCTCCTGTTATTAACCCATCACTTTCTAAGGATTCTATCCTTTTATAAAGTGATCCCTGACTTTCAGGGTGAATTTTTTTAACTGACACCTCTAATACTTTTCTAGACATCATGGATGCTGAGTCAAAGTTTTCAGATCGTAAAGCTGAAATGGCTTGAGAGAAAAAATTATGAACATTATCGGGTAAAAATTCTGGGATGCTAGTTTCTATTTTTCGAGGGTATTCTCTAATGGTTCTAAAGTATTGGTTATTTTCTATATTCCCATCAATTTCTTTTGGAGATCCATTAATTCGATTTTCAATTTCTGCAAAATATCCTCCATGGCAACCATTGCATCGAAATGAGGTTAACCACACATTTGAACCATGTTTCTGTATTGCAGAGATGGCGCTAAAAGCCATTGATTTAGTTTCGCAATGAGGACAATTTCGTTTTATGATGCCCATATTTGATTCAACTCCATTGATGTATAACGCTTTGCTCACCGAAAAATTAGGAGCGCAGCGTGTAATTTTTCCGTGTGCAGCAACTTGTTATGCGCCGTACGTACCATTTTTAACTTTCCGTGTATCTGACATCCACCATTCACACATATCCCAAAAATCTAATTCAGTGGCTTCATTTCCCATACTCTTACGAATCTCTATAAGAAAGTTACCCAATAGTTGCATCATATCTTTGAGAAAATCAGGGTTTCCCGATTTGTGTTCTTCTTCCATGTTATAGAGATATTGCATTAGATTGTTATAAGCCTTAACAACAGAGTCATTTGCCATTAAGGCAAGTTTAAATCCATGACGCCGGTATTCAAGCGTTAGCATAGTGCTGGTAGCAAGGGTGTTTTTATCTTTCCCTTTGTTATTTTTATCAGATTTCCATGCAGTATCAGACATTAGTAAGATAATAAATGGCTCTAGTATTTTATTGTATATTTCAATTCGGTCATCTCTTAATTTATTTTCGAGATCTATCTTTCTTTCAATTTTATTTTGTAACTATTCAGCCTCATCTGAAATGAATATATCAGGCAGCTGATTTTTGAATAATAACTCAAGGGCTAGGCTTGCA
>NZ_JAGGDL010000031.1:0-38182 GCF_017653575.1 Pseudoalteromonas sp. K222D | reverse complement strand
GTTGGAAATGCGGCTGCTGATACAATTCGAAAATACATTCAAGAGCAGGGCTAACTATTCCGATTCATCCCATCGACGCCGCTTCGCGTCGATCAATGGGTTTTCTCGGAAAATTTCGATAAAAACTGCTTTAAAAAGAATAATATAAAAGTGTGACCATTTTATGTCAGACTTTATCTGGCTCAATTTCTTTTATATAACGATTAACCGATAAGTACGAACCAATAAATCCTAAGCTAGTAGCAAGCAGTACCAGCGAGCCAAATTCTTTTAAGGTTAAACCAATTAAAGAAAAACTAGTTTGGTAAACACTTGCCACACTGCTAACGGCAGTTGATAGCCACCACATCATTAGCGCTACACATATAAACGCAAATAATCCGCCTATAACGCCATACCATATCCCGGTCCATAAAAAGGGGGCGTGAATAAAAGTATTAGTAGCGCCTACCAGCTTCATTACTTGTATTTCTTCTTTCTTATCCATAATAGATAAACGAATAGTGTTACCTATTATTAGCGTTACCGAGGTAAGCAGTAGCAGCGCAATAGTAATAACACTTTCTTTTAATAAGCTTAGCAATGCATTTAGACGCTCTAGCCAAGCAATGTCGAGCTTGCCAAAATCAACTTCTCGCTCACTTTCAAGCTTAGTTAAAAGTACTTTTGCGGCATTAGGTTGTCTGTGTCGCGACGTTGGTATAACGAGCACAACATCGGGTAACGGATTGCTATTTAAATAGCTTAGCGCCTGACCAAATCCAGATACTTGCTTAAACTCTTGCAGAGCTTGCTGCTTTGAAATAAAGGTCACGCTTTCTACTTCTGGGTAGAGTGCTAAGCGCTTTACTAAGGTTTGGGTTTCTTGCTCGCTCATGCTTTCTTTTACGAACAAAGAAATTTCGCTGGCCTCTTCAAAGCCACTGCTTACCTGTTGCACATTTTTAACCACTAAGTATAAGCTAGCTGGCAAGGTTAAGCTCAAACCCAGTACTGCAATAGTCATTAACGACGCTAGAGGTGTACGCCACATTTCACCTAAGCTATGTACGCCTTGGCGAAAAATATTAATAATAAAAAAATAACCGCCAGCAAATACTGATTTTTTTTGTTTATCGTTACTATTTTGACGACTTTTAAAAAGTAAACTCATAATGCGCCCTCGGCTAACGGATCTTGAATCATACGACCATCTTTTAGGGTTAAGCTGCGATACTTCATCCGGGCCACTAATCCTAGATCGTGGGTAGCAATAAGTACGGTTGTTCCATGGTTATTAAACTCTTCAAAAAGACGTAATATTTCCATTGAAAGCTCAGGATCTAGGTTACCCGTAGGTTCATCTGCTAATAATATTGGCGGGGAGTTAACAATTGCGCGGGCAATACCCACACGCTGCTGCTCGCCACCAGAGAGCATAGATGGGTGGCATTTAATTTTATCAATCAAGCCAACCTTATCAAGTGCGCCATGCACACGCTTTGCAATTTGTTTATGGTGTGTGCCTTCAATGATCAAGGGCAGTGCTACGTTATCAAATATAGTGTAGCGCTCTAATAAGCGGTGGTTTTGAAATATAATGCCGATGTCGCGACGGGCATAAGGAATTTGCCGTGAGTTTACCTTGTTTAAATCTATACCGTTAATAAACACACTTCCAGCAGAAGGGCGTTCCATTAGGCTAATTAGTTTTAACAGCGTACTTTTACCCGCGCCACTGTGGCCGGTTAAAAACGCGAGTTCACCAGGCTTAATATGAAAGTTAACTTTTTCAAGAGCACGATGCCCGCCTGGATAGGTTTTACTTACTTGCTGAAAATTTATCATTTTTTATTATGCCAACACTATTAAGTATCAATAAAGCTGGTATTCCTCGCAATTAAAAAGGGAGCAAGCTCCCTCTTTTGGTAAATAAAAGTTCCACCTTTTAAAGGTGTGTTATAAACCACACCTACAGAACCGGAAAATCAAAGTACAAACATTACCATTTGGGTGAAGCTTTCACTTTATGAGCGTCGCGCTGATCACTTTTCAACGCTTGTACTAATAGCTTGCTAAGCTTTAAGCGTCGTCTTCATCTTGGCTAAATAGCGCATCAATAAAGTCATCGCTTTTAAAGGCACGTAAATCATCAATACTTTCACCCACACCAATATAACGAATTGGAATGTTAAACTTATCTGCTACCGCAAAAATAACACCGCCTTTTGCCGTGCCATCTAGTTTTGAAAGAGTAATACCGGTTAAACCAACGCATTGATTAAACAAGTTTACCTGGCTAATCGCATTTTGCCCTGTGCCTGCATCAATAGTTAACATTACTTCGTGCGGCGCGTCAGGATCAATTTTTTTCATCACTCGCGCTATTTTTTCAAGCTCTTGCATTAAGTTGTCTTTATTTTGCAAGCGCCCTGCTGTATCTGCGATTAATACGTCAACGTTACGCGCTTTTGCCGCTTGAAAAGCATCAAAAATAACAGACGCACTGTCAGCACCAGTATGCTGTGCAATAACAGGAATACTATTACGTTCGCCCCATACTTGTAGTTGCTCAACCGCTGCGGCTCTAAATGTATCACCCGCAGCAAGCATGACCGACTTGCCTTCGCTTTGAAATTGCTTAGCCAATTTACCAATGGTCGTCGTTTTACCTACACCGTTAACACCTACCATTAATATAACAAATGGTTTTTTATCGGCTGGAATAACCAACGGCTGCTCTGCAGTTTTAAGCATTACGGCCATTTCTTGTTTCATTAGCTCATAAAGTGCGTCACCGTCTTTTAATTGCTTACGGTTTGCCGCATCAGTTAGGCGGTCTATTAACTTCATGGTGGTATCAACGCCTAAATCGGCGGTGAGTAATTGCGTTTCTAGTTCTTCAAATAAATCATCGTCTATTTTTTTACCGCTAAATATGGAAACAAAACCAGAACCAATATTAACGCGAGTTTTTAATAAACCTTTTTTAAGGCGAGAGAAAAAACCTTCTTTTTTAGGTTTCTCTACTTTTTGAGCTGCTTCGCTTGCAAGTTCATCTGCAATACGCTGCTGCTCTAAGCGCTCAGCCTCTGCTTGTTCAGCTGCAACACGCGCTTGTTCTAAACGCTCAGCTTCTGCTTGCTCTGCTGCAATACGTACTTGCTCTAAACGTTCAGCTTCTGCTTGCTCTGCTGCAATTCGTGCTTGCTCTAAACGCTCAGCTTCTGCTTGTTCAGCTGCAATACGCTGTTGTTCTAATCGCTCAGCTTCTGCTTGCTCTGCTGCAATTCGTGCTTGTTCTAAACGCTCAGCTTCTGCTTGCTCTGCTGCAATACGTACTTGCTCTAAACGTTCAGCTTCTGCTTGCTCTGCTGCAATTCGTGCTTGCTCTAAACGCTCAGTTTCTGCTTGTTCAGCTGCAATACGCTGTTGTTCTAATCGCTCAGCTTCTGCTTGCTCTGCTGCAATTCGTGCTTGTTCTAAACGCTCAGCTTCTGCTTGCTCTGCTGCAATACGTTGCTGTTCTAATCGCTCAGCTTCTGCTTGCTCTGCTGCAATACGTTGCTGTTCTAAACGCTCAGCTTCTGCTTGCTCTGCTGCAATACGTTGCTGTTCTAATCGCTCAGCTTCTGCTTGCTCTGCTGCAATACGTTGCTGTTCTAATCGCTCAGCTTCTGCTTGCTCTGCTGCAATACGTACTTGCTCTAAGCGTTCAGCTTCAGCCTTTTCCGCTGCTGCTTTTTCTTGATCAAGGCGCATCTGCGCTTCTTGCTCTGCTAAACGCTGCTGTTGCTCTAACTGTAATGCATGAGCATCGGCTTGCTGTTTTGCGAGTAACTCAGCATTGGCTTTTTCAATCGCTAGCTTTTCGGCTTGCTCTCTCTGTGCTTGCTCGGCTGCAAGCTTTTGCTGCTCTAAATTCTCAGCTTCAGCTTGCTCTGCTACAATACGTGCTTGATCTAAACGCTCAGCCTCTGCTTGTTCTGCTGCTGCTTTTTCTTGCTCAAGGCGCATCTGCGCTTCTTGCTCTGCTAAACGCTGCTGTTGCTCTAGCTGTAATGCATGAGCATCGGCTTGCTGTTTTGCGAGTAACTCAGCATTGGCTTTTTCAATCGCTAGCTTTTCGGCTTGCTCTTTTTGGACTTGCTCCGCTGCTATTTTTTCTGCAGCCTCTTGCTCCGCTTTTTCAGCGACCAGTCGCTGTTGCTCTAAATGCTCTGCTTCAGCTTTTTCTGCTGCTAAGCGCGCTTGCTGTTGGTTATCGGCCTCTTGGGCACTTTGTTCCGCTTGTTGTTTTTTATCTGACTTACCAAAACCTAACCAAGACAGTAATTTACTTTTTTTTGCCATACTTGCTAATAACCACTTATAAAATTCTGATAAACTAACGATAATAATAGTATGTGCGTTAACTGCTATTTTAAACTGTTTAAAGGCACAATCTATTGTCTAGGATGCTTATAGTACCACTTTTAGCGCAGTTGAAAAATGACACGCTATGATATGATTGCAATATTATCTGAGCTAGATAGCAGATACCAATTTTTAGTGAGCTAAATGAGAAAAAAAACAACGCAAAATAAAGTAACTAGCAAATCCAGCGATGGCTTTATTAGAGTGATCAGTGGCCAATTTAGAGGCCGAAAGCTGCCCGTCAAAGACGTACAAGGGCTGCGCCCAACAACTGATCGTATAAAAGAAACAGTGTTTAATTGGTTAATGCAAGATACCCGAGAGGCAAATGTGCTCGACTGTTTTGCCGGTTCTGGCGGTTTAGGTTTTGAGGCACTGTCGCGATTTGCTAAAAGCGCTACTTTTGTTGAACTTGACGCTGCCGCAGCAAAGCAAATTGAGCTAAACATTAGTACTTTAAAGCTGCAAAACGCACACGTAAAACATACCAATACACTGGCATTTTTAGAGCAAATTAATAGTAATGAGCCATTTAATCTAGCTTTTGTTGACCCGCCATTTCGTAAAAACTTGGCACAATCGAGCGCTGATTTACTAGAAAACAACCAATGGCTAAGCAGTGACGCTTTAATTTACATTGAGGTGGAAAGCGAGTTAAGCACCTTTACTGCACCAATCAACTGGTTGTTAATTAAAGAAAAAAAGGCTGGGCAAGTTTTTTGTCGTTTGTATCAACGCCAAGTAAATTAACACTGTTTTAGATGCCAGCTTTCTGTTAATATTATCCTTTACATGTGGTGTTGCTTCGGATTACAATACCGCACCATTTTTGAACCACTTGATCAATGTTTGATCAACTTGAGCAACGCTCATAATTTAGGTAGGTGAATTTTTAATGCCAGTAATTAAAGTAAGAGAGAACGAACCGTTTGACGTAGCACTTCGTCGCTTCAAGCGTTCATGTGAAAAAGCAGGAATCCTTTCAGAAGTTCGTCGTCGCGAGCACTATGAAAAACCAACAGCTGAGCGTAAGCGTAAAAAAGCTGCTGCAGTAAAACGTCACATGAAAAAACTTTCTCGTGATAACGCACGTCGCGTTAAATTATACTAATATATTAGGTCTTGTATAAATGAGCCTTTTAATAACGCTAAAAGATGCGCAAAAAGATGCGATGAGAGCCAAAGACAAATTACGTCTTAACCCTATTCGCATGGTACTTGCTGAAGTCATGAAACGTGAAAAAGACGAGCAAATAACACTAGACGACGCAGGTATTACCTCCGTTATAGTGAAGCTTGTTAAACAACGTCGTGACTCTTACACTCAGTACAAAGATGCTGGGCGTGATGATTTAGCTGATATTGAAGCCAATGAAATAGTAGCACTTGAAACTTTCTTACCTCAAAAATTGAGTGAAGAAGAAATAATTGCTCTCATTGATGCGGCTATTGCTGACACTAACGCAGCAGGTATGCAAGACATGGGTAAAGTAATGGGTATAATCAAAAGCAAAGCTGAAGGTCGCGCCGATATGGGCAAAATCTCTGGTTTAATTAAGCAACGATTAACAGCCTAGTACTCCCACATACATTAAGTATGATTGAAGTAAACCGAGCCTAGAGCTCGGTTTCTTTGTTTTTGTATCCGATTTGTGTTCAAATCTACAAACGTGCTATTTGCACCCGCCCTATTTAATAGCAATTAATATATGCGTATAAAATCGCTTGGTTTTATTTGTAGGGTTATAAATTTAATCTCGCTTTCATTGTTATTCTAATTATCTCAGGACGTTATTTTACTAATGGCTGGAAAGATCCCACGTAATTTTATAGATGACTTGCTTGCCAGAACCGATATTGTCGACCTGATAGACTCAAAAGTCGGTCTTAAAAAAGCCGGTAAAGACTACCAAGCTTGCTGCCCTTTCCATAACGAAAAATCGCCTTCGTTCACCGTCTCCCAAGATAAACAGTTTTATCACTGCTTTGGCTGTGGCGTTAACGGTAATGCTATTTCGTTTGTTATGGAATACGAAAAACTTGAGTTTGTTGATGCTATTGAAGAGCTTGCAAGTTTACTTAATTTAGAAGTTCCCCGTGAGCAAGGTAGCGGCTCTGCACCTGAGCGTACTGCAGCGCAAAAACGCTCTGATTACGATTTAATGCTCCATACTGCAAGGTTTTATCAACACCAGTTAAAGCACCATAGTAATTCTGCCGCTGTTATTGAATACGTTAAAGGCCGGGGCTTAAGCGGCGAAATAGTTAAAAAGTTCATGATAGGTTATGCACCAAGTGAATGGGATGGTTTGTGCCTACAACTTGGCCGTAACAAAGAACAAAAAGAGCAATTGGTAGAGCTAAAACTCGCCTCAGAAAAAACACCTGGCAGACAGTTTGACTTTTTTCGCGATCGATTAATGTTCCCTATTCGCGATAAACGTGGCCGCGTAGTTGCCTTTGGTGGGCGCGTAATGCAAGCCGATCAAGGCCCTAAATATTTAAACTCGCCAGAGACACGTATTTTTCATAAAGGCTTTGAACTCTATGGTTTATATGAAGCTAAACAAGCACACAAAAAGCTCGACCATGTACTGATTGTTGAAGGCTATATGGATGTGGTGGCGCTGGCAGAGCAAGGTATTGAATATGCCGTTGCAGCACTTGGGACAGCAACAACCAGTGAGCATATGCACACTCTATTTAGAACAACAGATAAAGTAATTTGTTGTTACGATGGTGACCGTGCAGGGCGTGATGCAGCTTGGCGTGCGCTCGAAAACGCACTGCCTTATTTAAATGATGGTAAAGCATTAAACTTTGTATTTTTACCCGACGGCGAAGACCCCGACTCCTTAGTACAAGCCGAAGGTAAAGATAAGTTTGAACAAAGATTAAATGCAGCCGATGATTTCACTAAAGTGTTATTCAATAAGCTCAGCCTAGAAATAGATTTAACACTTGATTCGGGTAAAGCCAAGTTACTTAGTGCCGCATTACCATTAATTGAAAAAATTCCTAGTGAGTTTTATCAAGAAAATATTCTTGAGCAACTCGGGCGATTAATTGGCCGTACTCGTGAGCAACTCAATAATCGCTTAAAAACACCTAAGCAACAGCATTCAATTGAGCGAAAATTTAAAATAACCCCCATGCGCCAAGCAATCGGTATTTTAATTCAACACCCGCAAATGGCGAAAAGCGTGCCCTATTTGCCCGATTTAGCACAAATGAATATTGCCGGCATTGGTTTGCTACTGCGCTTACAACATCAAGCGTTGCAAAAAGAAGATGTTACCACAGCGCAGTTGCTCGAATTTTTTAGAGGCACTGACGATTATGACCCGCTAACTAAGCTGGCAACGTGGCAACATCAAATAAATGAAGAGCGTTTAGAGACTGTTTTTCAAAATACTTTTAAATTTATTGAAGATCAGTGTTTAAATTATCGACTAGAGACCCTATTAATAAAGGATAAGACGCAAGGTCTAAATAGCGATGAAAGACTTGAATGTCATTTGTTAATGACAGCGTTAAAAGCGACTAACAGCTAGTCAAATTTGATTTAAACTGTTATACTACGCTATTCACTGCGTCACATTATTCTAGTTTAGCTTTAAGGCAAACTACATGATGGCGCCTGTTGTATCAACTTATCAGAGTGGAAGAAAAAATCTCTATGGATCCAACTCCTCAGTCACAATTAAAACTTCTGATTCTAAAAGGTAAAGAGCAAGGCTACTTAACTTTTGCAGAAGTAAATGATCACCTTCCACAAGATATTATAGACTCAGATCAAGTAGAAGATATCATTAGCATGATTAATGACATGGGTATCAAGGTTAGCGAAAACGCGCCAGATGCCGATGAACTAATGATGCAAGAAACAACGACAGACGAAGACGCAGCTGAAGCTGCCGCTGCAGCCCTTGCGACCGTAGAAAAAGAGATCGGCCGCACAACGGATCCGGTACGCATGTACATGCGTGAAATGGGTACTGTTGAACTTCTGACCCGTGAAGGCGAAATTGTAATCGCTAAGCGTATTGAAGAAGGCATTAACCAAGTACAAATTTCGGTTGCTGAATACCCTGAAGCAATTACTTACCTACTCGAGCAGTGGGATAAGTTTGAAGCAGAAGAAATGCGCCTTAGCGATATTATCGTTGGCTTTATTGATCCTAATGAAGACACAGCGCCAATTTCGGCAACTAATATTGGTTCAGAATTAAGTGCAAAACAACTTAATGACGACGATAAAGACGATGACGACAGCGACGAAGATGATGAAGACGAAGAAGAAGTAGACACAGGACCAGATCCTGAAGAAGCACGTGTTCATTTTGAAAATTTACGTGATTTATATAATAAAGCACGTGAAACGTTTGAAGCTAAAGGTCGCTCGCACCCAGATTCTCTTGCCGCTATATTTGAAATTGGTGAGTTATTCAAAACCTTTAAATTAATACCTAAGCAATTTGATCGCATGGTTAATAACATGCGTGAAATGATGGACAGAGTTCGCGTTCAAGAACGTCTTATCATGAAACAAGCAGTACAAATTGCTAAGTTACCAAAGAAAACGTTTGTTAAGCACTTTGCTAATAACGAAACGGATGCTACTTGGGTTGATTTAGAAATTGCAGCTAACGAAAAGTACTCGGCAAAACTTGAAGAAGTTAAGCCTGAGATCATTCGTAGTCTTAATAAATTACGTGTTATTGAAAGTAGCACTGGCTTAAATATTGAGCGTATAAAAGACATAAACCGTCGTATGAGTATTGGTGAAGCTAAAGCTCGCCGTGCGAAAAAAGAGATGGTTGAAGCTAACTTACGTTTGGTAATTTCAATTGCTAAAAAATATACAAACCGTGGTTTACAGTTCTTGGATTTAATTCAAGAAGGTAATATTGGTTTGATGAAAGCCGTTGATAAGTTTGAATATCGCCGTGGTTATAAGTTTTCGACTTATGCTACATGGTGGATACGCCAAGCAATTACGCGCTCTATTGCTGACCAAGCAAGAACGATCCGTATTCCGGTACATATGATTGAAACGATTAATAAACTTAACCGTATTTCACGTCAAATGTTACAAGAAATGGGCCGTGAGCCAAATCCAGAAGAATTAGCTGAACGCATGATGATGCCTGAAGACAAAGTTCGTAAGGTACTTAAAATTGCTAAAGAGCCAATTTCGATGGAAACACCGATTGGTGATGATGAAGATTCGCATTTAGGTGACTTTATCGAAGATACGACCATTGATTCGCCAATTGATTCGGCAACTATGGAGTCGCTTCGTGGCGCAACTAACGACGTACTTGCTGGCCTAACAGCCCGTGAAGCTAAAGTACTGCGTATGCGTTTTGGTATTGATATGAATACCGACCACACCTTAGAAGAAGTAGGTAAGCAGTTTGACGTAACACGTGAACGTATTCGTCAAATAGAAGCAAAGGCGCTGCGTAAATTACGTCACCCTTCTCGCTCTGATTTACTGAAAAGCTTTTTAGACGCTAAATAATAAGCGGCTAATACATATTAAAACTAAAAAGGCCGCTCTTGCGGCCTTTTTTCTATTTACCCCCTTTATCTGGAAATAAACATGGCTTGGATCCAAATTCGTATTAACGCCAACGCTGATAACGCTGATTTAATTAGTGATCTACTAGTTGAAGCTGGTAGTGCATCGGTTACTTTTATTGACGCCAAAGACACGCCTATCTATGAGCCTAAAATAGGCACTGTGCAATTTTGGGCCGATACTACGGTAATAGGCTTATTTGATGCTAATCACGATATGGATAGCGTTGTAGCGCTGTTAAACGCAGATAAATCAGTTGCGCAAAATCTAACATATAAAATAGAACAACTTGAAGACAAAGATTGGGAACGTGAGTGGATGGATAACTTTCACCCAATCCAATTTGGCGAAAGACTTTGGATTTGCCCAAGCTGGCGCGACATACCGGATCCTGATGCAGTAAACGTATTACTCGACCCAGGCCTTGCATTTGGTACCGGCACTCACGCTACTACCGCATTGTGTTTAAAATGGCTAGAAAGCCAAGATTTAACCGGTAAAACCGTGGTTGATTTTGGTTGTGGCTCGGGCATTTTGGGCATTGCTGCTATTAAACTTGGCGCAGAGCGCATGATTGGTATAGATATAGACCCGCAAGCACTAGAAGCGAGCTTAGATAATGCTAACCGTAATGGTGTTGCCGACAAATTAGAAGTATACCTGCCAGAAAACCAACCTGAATTTAGTGCCGATATAGTCGTTGCTAATATTTTAGCGCAACCGTTACGTGAACTACATAGTGTTATTTTAGGGTTATTAAAACCCGGTGGAAAAATAGCTATGTCGGGAATTTTAACCGAGCAAGCGCAATCGGTTGCCGATGTTTATGCCCCCTTTATTGAGCTGGACGACATTGCTATTGAAGGTGATTGGACCCGTGTGAGTGGCACTAAAAAAGCATAAGCACTGCCCAACGCTATTTAGAGCTTTTACTTAAAACAAGCATCTGAAGCCTGTATTTAACAGGCTTTACCATTTATTTACAAAATAAAATTTATCTCTATTTTATACTAAAAATAAAAGCTGCTTAAATTTCAAACAAATAAACCGCTTTGTCATACGGTTATCAAATGTCAATACGAAAAGGGCAAAAAAAAGTTACTTTTGTTCAATTTATAGCCTTTGATTTTTGCTAAAAAAACCGTAAACTTAGCGCCCCTTGAAAAGAGGCCTATTGAATATAGTGCGTATCGGTAAATACCAACTTGAGAATAACGTAATTGTCGCGCCTATGGCCGGTATTACAGATAGACCATTTAGACAACTTTGTCGCCGCTTAGGTGCGGGGCTTGCTGTGTCTGAAATGTTATCATCGAATCCTGATGTTTGGAAAACCGAAAAATCGATGAACCGTATGGATCACAGCGGTGAGTCGGGAATACGCGCGGTGCAAATTGCAGGAGCTGATCCTGAACTTATGGCACAGGCCGCACAATTCAATGTTGCTAATGGTGCACAAATCATAGATATCAATATGGGGTGCCCAGCAAAAAAAGTGAACAAGAAACTCGCTGGCTCTGCTTTATTACAGTTTCCTGAACTTGTGGAAGAGATTATTGATGCAGTCGTTAATGCTGTTGATATACCTGTAACACTTAAAATCCGTACTGGATGGGATCTGGATAACCGTAATGGTGTAGAGATTGCGAGAATAGCTGAACGTTATGGCATAGCGTCACTTGCCGTACATGGGCGCACACGCGCATGTATGTACAAGGGTGAAGCTGAGTACGCCACGATTAGGGACATTAAACGTTCGGTGTCGATTCCTGTGGTTGCAAACGGTGATATTACATCACCAGAAAAAGCAAAGCAGGTATTAGATTATACGGGTGCAGATGCCATTATGATTGGCCGAGCCGCCCAAGGTCGCCCTTGGATATTTAGGGAGATAGACCACTATTTGCGAACCGGAGAGCATTTACAGCCACCTGCTATTGCAGAGGTGCGCAGTATTTTAATGGAGCATTTAACTAATCTCCATACGTTTTACGGTGAGCCAATGGGAGCGCGAATTGCTCGTAAGCATGTATCTTGGTATTTGCAAACCCATGACCGTGATGGTCAGTTTAGGCGAGTATTTAATACGATCGACAACCCACTTACACAAGTTGACGTATTAGAGCAATACTTTAAAACACTAGCAGCTAACTAAGAAAGAAAGAGATTAAATAATGTTCGAACAAAACGTGACTTCTCCATTTATCACTAACCCTCATGTTCAGGCACACGAGAAACCGCAGCCATTACGTGACGCAGTAAAGAAAGCTGTTCACCACTATTTAAAGCAGCTTAACGGTCAAGATGTGCAAGACGTTTACGACCTTGTTCTTTCAGAGCTAGAAGCGCCATTACTGGAAGAAGTAATGACGTATACACGTGGCAACCAAACACGTGCAGCAATTTTACTAGGTATCAACCGTGGTACTTTACGTAAAAAGCTTAAAAAATACGGCATGAACTAATACTTTTTGTATTGACTGGTAAGCACGCATACTAAGCCAATACATAGGGTATAAATTAATAACCATTTATGGCCATTAATTTATATAAAAGCACCCTCGGGTGCTTTTTTTATGCCTGCTATTTCACCTGCTCTCCAGCTAGTAAACCTATCTCAAGCAGCTATTTTCAACGCACTGAGTAAGTTATTTAATAAGCTAGAATACTCATGTTTTTAATTGGTTGGCATCACTAAGCGTTAGTATTATTCATGCAGATTAGCGTTGCCTTTTAAGCCAAATTTAGGTTACGCACTCAATTATGCTAGTAATAAATGCATAACATAAGGTTTTACCTTGGTTAATCCATAAGGAGCTGCATTATTGCTACAAGTGCTAATTGCAAAATGCTCACCCTTAATAAGTCGTTTTTTGAGTTGTTATCAGTTAAAATGCCCGCTTCTAAGCTAGCTCATAAACTGAGGAAATCAAACTACAATGGATACACATCGTCCCATTCGTCGCGCACTATTAAGTGTGTCTGATAAAACCGGTATAGTTGAATTTGCCCGCGCATTAGAAGCGCAAGGTGTTGATATTTTGTCAACTGGCGGTACCTGTAAACTACTTGCTGATAACGGCATAAAAGTCACTGAAGTATCAGACCACACAGGTCACCCAGAAATCATGGATGGCCGTGTAAAAACACTTCATCCAAAAATTCACGGCGGCATTTTAGCGCGTCGCGGACAAGATGAAAGCGTAATGGCAGATAACAACATTTCTGCTATCGACATTGTTGTAGTTAACTTATACCCCTTTGCGAATACTGTCGCTCAAGAAAACTGCAGCCTTGAAGATGCTATTGAAAACATAGATATTGGCGGCCCGACTATGGTTCGCGCAGCGGCTAAAAACCATAAAGACGTTACTATTGTGGTAAACGCCAGCGACTACGACCGCGTGATCAGCGAAATGCAAAGCAACAAGGGTTCTACTACCTATAAAACCCGTTTTGACCTTGCTATAGCAGCCTACGAGCACACCGCTCAGTACGATGGCATGATTGCTAATTACTTCGGTAAAATGGTTCCTGACTACACAGAGGAAGCCGCCGAAGACACTAAATTCCCACGCACTATCAATATGCAGTTCACTAAAAAGCAAGATATGCGCTACGGCGAAAACTCGCATCAAGACGCGGCTTTTTATGTTGAAAACGACATTGTTGAAGCTTCAGTAGCAACAGCAACTCAGCTGCAAGGTAAAGCGTTATCTTTCAACAACATTGCTGATACTGATGCAGCGCTTGAATGTGTTAAAGAGTTTGACGTACCAGCCTGTGTAATCGTAAAACATGCAAACCCATGTGGCGTGTCTATCGGTAGCAATATTCTTGAAGCATACGAACGTGCTTTTAAAACCGATCCTACATCGGCATTTGGTGGCATTATTGCCTTTAACCAGGAGTTAGATGCAGCAACCGCAGAAGCGATTGTTGAACGTCAATTTGTGGAAGTAATTATTGCTCCTAGCGTATCTGATGCTGCAGCAAAAATTGTTTCGGCTAAACAAAACGTACGTTTATTAGTATGTGGACAGTGGACAGATAAAGCCGCAGGCCAAGACATTAAACGCGTTAATGGCGGTATTTTAGTGCAAGACCGCGACTTAGGCATGGTAACGCAAGGCGATTTAAAAGTTGTATCTAAGCGTCAACCTACTGAGCAAGAGCTTAAAGACTTATTATTTTGCTGGAAAGTAGCTAAGTTTGTTAAATCTAACGCCATTGTATATGCCCGTGACGGTATGACAATCGGTGTAGGCGCAGGCCAAATGAGCCGCGTTTACTCGGCTAAAATTGCCGGTATTAAAGCAGCAGATGAAAACCTTGAAGTTAAAGGTTCAGTTATGGCATCGGATGCATTCTTCCCGTTTCGTGATGGTATTGACGCAGCTGCAGCCGCTGGTATAACGGCAGTTATTCAGCCAGGTGGCTCAATGCGTGATGCAGAAGTAATTGCCGCAGCAGACGAAGCTGGCATGGCAATGGTACTTACTGGTATGCGCCACTTCCGCCACTAATCACTTATAGAGCTAAACACTGAAGTTTGAGTTTAGCTCTGTTTGTTTGCAATCAATTAACGTATTCTGATTGTTCATTAAACTAACAGTGAAGAATAAAATGATGAAATTTGTTTTAAAATCTATACTTGTCGCCACTATTGCGCTTAGCTCTGCAGCAAGCTTGGCTCATAACCACAGTGAAAACTCATTAATTGCTAATGCACTTAATGATGAGCAACGCGCTACTAAAAACAGTGAGCGTGACGAGTTTCGTCACCCAGCACAAACGCTGGCATTTTTTGGCTTAAAGCCAAATATGAGCGTGGTAGAAATATCGCCCGGTGGTGGTTGGTACAGCGAAATTTTAGCGCCTGTACTCAAAGATAATGGCAAATTTTACGCCGCGCATTTTCCAAAAAATGCGACTGGCTTTTATCAGCGTTCTCGCTCTGAGTTTGAACAAAAAGTAACGCAAGACCCACGCTTTAGTAAGGTAATAGTAACTGAGTTTGCTCCTGTTACTCACACCGAACTTGCCCCTGCAAATAGTGCCGATATGGTACTTACCTTTAGAAATGTGCATAACTGGTATATGGGTAAAAATAAAGACGGCGCGCTTAGTGCGTTTAAATCTTTTTATACCGCGCTCAAACCAGGTGGCACCTTAGGTGTAGTAGAGCATAGGTTGCCTGAAGCACGCGCTGATGACGATCAAAAAAGCAGTGGTTACATGAAGCAAAGCTACGTAATTGAAATAGCTAAACAAGCTGGGTTTGAATTAGTTGCTAGTAGTGAAATAAATGCTAACCCAAAAGATACAGCCGATCACCCTAAAGGGGTATGGACGCTACCACCAAGCTTACGTTTAGGCGAGCAAGATGCCGATAAATATAAAGCCATTGGTGAAAGTGACCGTATGACGCTGAAATTTAAAAAACCGCTTTAAATAGGAATTTTCGCCATGAATGTTTTAGTCATTGGCAGCGGCGGCCGCGAACACGCTCTTGCGTTTAAAGCCGCTCAAAACACCAAAGTAAACACCGTATTTGTAGCACCAGGTAATGCGGGTACAGCACTTGAGCCAAAACTTGAGAACGTTGCAATAAATGTTGACGACTTAGACGGTTTACTACAGTTTGCACAACAAAATAATGTTGAGCTTACTATTGTAGGCCCAGAGATCCCGCTTGTGTTAGGTGTGGTTGATAAGTTTCGTGAACACGGCTTAGCTATATTTGGCCCAACAGCTGGCGCAGCTCAGCTTGAAGGCTCAAAGTCGTTTACTAAAGACTTTTTAGCGCGTCACAATATCCCTAGTGGCGATTACCAAACCTTTGAACAGGTTGCCCCTGCCCTTGCTTATTTAAAAGAAAAAGGCGCACCAATTGTAATCAAAGCAGATGGTTTAGCCGCAGGTAAAGGCGTTATTGTTGCAATGACTGAAGCCGAGGCTGAAGATGCTATTCGTGACATGCTTGCGGGTAATGCTTTTGGTGATGCAGGTAGCCGCGTAGTTATCGAAGAGTTTTTAGAAGGTGAAGAAGCGTCTTTCATAGTGATGGTAGATGGCAAAAACGTATTACCGTTTGCCACAAGCCAAGATCATAAACGCGCTTACAATGGCGATGCTGGCCCTAACACTGGCGGTATGGGTGCTTATTCACCTGCACCAGTGGTTACCGATGAAATTCATCAGCGTATTATGAACGAAGTGATTTACCCAACGGTAGAGGGCATGGCGAGCGAAGGCCATCCGTACACAGGCTTTTTATACGCTGGCTTAATGATAGATACCGATGGCACGCCAAAAGTAATTGAGTATAACTGTCGTTTTGGCGACCCTGAAACTCAACCTATGATGCTACGTTTGCAATCAGATTTAGTCGAGCTAATTGAAGCGGCTAATCGTGTTGAACTAGATAAAACCACCATTGAGTTTGATCCACGTGCAGCCGTTGGTGTAGTACTAGCCGCTAAAGGCTATCCTGGTGATTATCCTAAAGGCGATGTTATATCGGGTTTACAGGTTGACTACCCTGCTGGCGAAAAAGTATTTCATGCTGGTACTAAACAAAACGGTAATGACGTAGTAACTGCGGGCGGACGTGTATTATGTGCCACTGCACTGGGTAATACCGTAACCGAAGCGCAGCAACGCGCTTACGAGCTAATAAAGCAACTCAGCTGGGATGGCATGGAATATCGTACTGATATTGCATATCGCGCTATTGCGAGAGAGCAAAATAGTTAAATATAACCTCTTGGTTAATATTACTATTAAATGTAAACATCAAAAGCGCAGCTTGTCTGCGCTTTTTTAGTGCTACACTATTTGAAAGGACTTAAAAAAGCACAGCATAATTTGGAACTTAAAACGTTACGTTATCATGCGCTAGCCGCAGCAATACTTGTATTAATATTTTTTATAATTAATACCTTGGTATCAAACCTGATAACGCCTGCCCGTTACACAATAGATAAAATTGCCCCTATCTATTTAAATTATGCTTATTACATTGATAGCAGTAAACAACTCAGCTTTGACGAACTAATGGCTCAACCAGAGCGCTTAATTGCTCAGCCTTTTTCTAAAATACCATGGAGTTTTACTGCACAAAATTATTGGTTATTTATTGATTTAAAAAATAAAAATCTAAAAAGTGAAGACCTTGTTGCCCACTTTGACAACCCTATGGTTGATCACCTAACTATTTATCAACTAAATGATAAGAAACAGTTACTACATACATATAACTTGGGTGACAAAGAGCAAAATCTCTCGTTATTTCAATACAGCGTACCCCATATTCGCTTTACCTTAAAGGGGCAAGCAACCCAGCACTTAGTCATTAAAATAGATACTGGCGGTATAAGTAAAACGCCGGTTAGTTTATATCGCAATAAAGAGTTTGTTGACCTAGTACGCTCGCAAACCGGTATTTGGGGCATATTTGTTGGGGTATTAATCATGGCAGCGCTGTATAACTTAGTACTCTATTTTGGCATTAAAGACCGCGTGTACTTAGTTTACATTGGCTATATTATTAGCGCCATAGTGCTAATGGGAGCAGTATTAGGGTTTGGCTTTTATTTATGGCCAACCCCTTGGCAATTGTTTATTCATGAAAGAGTTGTGTTTGCCAATTACGCCATCGCTTTTTTCACCCTGGCCTTTTGTACACTATTTTTACGCTACCACAAGGATAACTGCTGGCGTTATAAATTAAGTGTAAGACTACTTTCGCTGATGTTTATACTTGCAGTAAGTAGTTTATTTATACCAGAAAATATAGCCGCCCCCATCTTTTTTGTAATAATGGCCGCGCTGTATATTGTGTGTATTATTTTAATTTATAATAAACTGCGTAGCGGTTTTAGATGGACAAAGTATTACGTACTCTCTTGGGTGCCATTAATACTTGGTGCTGCTATTCAACCTTTAGAGTTAACCGGCGTAATTTCCTACAGTTTTACTACTCGCCATGCTTTTCTAGTCGCTATACTATGCGAAATAGTACTAATGGCGATGGCACTTGCCGATAGAGTTCGCTACCAAAGAGCGCGCGCTTTATATCATGCCACCCACACACAGCAAACCAAACTACTCAACAGTGCCAAATTAAAGCAAGCATTTATGATGCTACAAACGCAGCAGCGTCGCGCTATTTTATGTTTAGTTAAAATACGCCACTTCAACTCGCTCAATACTATTATTACTCCAGCACAAGGCTACACGCTAATCAGGCATGTCGCCGATAAATTGGCATTGCAACTGAGTTATGAGCGTGAGTTTATCGACCTTGATAACGACCTCAGCGCCATTACACAATTTTCCGACTTAGGTAGCGGTATATTTTCCTTTATTTCTACCAAAATCCAAAGCCAAGTTATGCTTGAAGAGCGGTTAACCAAAGTACTTGCTGGATTACCAAAACAGTACGAAATAAAAGGCCTCAACTTGCAGCTTAACTACTCTACTGGTTTTAGTTACTTAAATAAAAATGACGACTTTGATTACTGGTTACAGCATGGTTATTTAGCACTTGAAAATGCCAAAAACAGCATTAATAAAGTAAGCTCATCGGTGCATGGTAAACAACAAGTGATGGATGTGGCTTTGGCCGCAAAGCTGCAACAAGCAATTAAAACCAATAAACTGGCGTTATATTATCAAGCGCAACTTAACTTTAGTACAAATAAAGTAAACGGCGCCGAGGCGCTATTGCGTTGGCCCGATCCGCCCTTTAAAAGCATTTCAATTGAGAAATTAATAATTTTAGCTGAACATACCGGTATTATTAACGAGCTTACTTTGTGGGTTATTGAACAAGCTTGCCAAGATATTATTAGGTTCACCCAAAATGGGCACCCTGGGCATACTGTTAGTGTAAATTTAAGCGCTAAAAATTTAACCATCAATAATTTAGCCGAAAAAGTAGAAAACATTTTAATTAAGTACCAGGTTCCTGCGCATCTACTTAAATTTGAGCTGACAGAATCAGCCTTTGTAGAGAGCCAGGAGACGCTTATTAAATTAGTAGAGCAACTGAACACCTTGGGAGTTAAAGTAGTACTTGATGACTTTGGTACAGGCTACGCGTCACTTAGTTATCTAGTTAACTTTCACTTTAGTGAATTAAAAATAGATAAATCGTTCGTGCTTGATTTACCCAATAATCATACTCATCAAGTTATCGTGAAAACAGCGATAGATATGGCGCACAACCTAGGTTTATCAATCACTATTGAAGGGGTAGAAACGCAAGAGGTTCACGACTTACTTAAAGGTATGAACGCCGATCACGCACAAGGATATCTTTACGCCAAACCACTCGCGTATGACGATTATTTACTATACTTAAACAGCCAATATAATTTAAAAATGTTAGACTCCCCTTTTTAACATCTTTAGGGGCCAAGTAAAGATGCAAGGCACATTGCGTAAATTAAAATCGAGCTTAACCGAGCCGGTACAATATCACTTACCTGTGGGTGAGCACTTAGTCGACTTAAATGCATTTATAGGCAAAGAGCTAACGCTTACTTTTAGCGGCACAATTTTATGCTCTAGCTGCGGTAAAAAAACCAAAAAAAGCTATTCTCAAGGCCATTGCTTTGTATGCATGCGCAAACTTGCTAGTTGCGATATGTGTATTATGAAGCCAGAAACCTGCCATTACGATCAAGGTACTTGCCGCGAGCCAGAATGGGGAGAAGAAAATTGCATGATCCCGCATTACGTCTACCTCGCTAATACCTCAGGACTAAAAGTGGGTATTACTCGCCACACGCAAATACCAACACGTTGGGTTGATCAAGGCGCTACCCAAGCACTGCCTATTTTTAAAGTGCAAACACGATTGCAATCGGGCTTAGTAGAAGTGGCATTGGCTGAATTTATTGCTGATAAAACTAATTGGCGCAATATGCTAAAAGGCCAAAACGAAGCGCTAGATTTAAAAGCTGCAGCCGCTGAGCTTATCCCACAAATTAGTGCAAAGCTAAATGAGCTAAGCGAGCTATTTGGCGCAACAGCTATTGAACAGCTAGATGAAGACGTAGTTGATTTAAACTTTCCGGTAAGTGAATACCCAACCAAAATCAGCTCGTTTAACTTTGATAAAGACCCAGTAGTAAGTGGTGTTTTACAAGGAATTAAAGGTCAGTATTTAATTTTTGAAAAAGGCGTTATTAACATTCGAAAATTCACCTCTTACGAAGTAACCGTAGGCTGAGTGCCAGTGGGTTGAATGCTCGCAGATAAGTCGTTCAACCGATAAAAATCAAACCATTGCCGCTGCGTTAACGGGCGGCAATAGTAATATCCCTGTATAACATTACATCCTAAACTAATAAGGTAGTTTTTTTGAGCTAGCTGCTCAACTCCTTCTGCCACTACTATTAAGTTTAAATTGCTTGCCAGTGCAATAAGCGCTGCAACTATTTGGCTATTGCCGTATTCATCAGGGATTTTAGCAATAAAACTCGCGTCTATTTTTAATGTATCAAAAGGCAGTTTAGTTAAATAACTCAATGCCGAATACCCGGTCCCAAAGTCGTCTAATGCTATATGCACGCCCAGCTTTTTTAGCTGCTGCAACTGCGTTTTAGCCTGTGTAAATGAGCTAATAAAGCTGCTTTCTGTCAGTTCTATTTCAAGTAAACTACCGGGTAAATTATAATGTTTAAGCATAGTGCTAATATTGTTTGCCAGCTTGCCTTGGCTTAAATGACATGCCGATATATTAATTGCTAAGCGCCCAGCCACCAGCCCTTCTTTTTGCCATAGCGTTAGTACTTTACCCGCCTGATTAATAACCCATAAATCTAACCGCACTATCAACCCTAGCTCTTCAGCAAGCGGAATAAATTGCGCGGGTGATATCACTCCTAAGTCGGGGTCGTGCCAACGCAATAATGCCTCAACGCCCATAACCTGTTCACTTTTAAGGCATTGTTTTGGCTGAAAATACAATTCAAATTCGTTATTATCTAACGCATGCTGAAAACGACTCATCATGGCTAGGCGCTCTAGCGAGCGCGCATTCATAGAAGGTTTAAATAATTGAAACGAATTACGCCCCACATCTTTTGAGCGATACATAGCAATATCGGCATGCTTTAGCAGTGTTTCGCTGTCTAGGCCATCATCAGGGTAAATAGCCGCGCCAATCGAGGCTGTTACACCTACTTCAGCACTTTCTAATTGAAATGGAGTGTTTAAGTTATTTAGTATTTTTTCAGCTAAACCAGCTACTGCATCAATCTTATTTATTTCGCACAGCACTACAAATTCATCCCCCCCTAAACGCGCTAAAGTATCACCTTCGTTTAAAGTAGCCTCGATACGCGTAGCAACCAGGGTTAATAAACAATCCCCAGCGCTATGGCCTAAACTATCGTTTACTTCTTTAAAGCGATCTAGGTCGATAAACATCACCGCCAATAAATGCTGGTCGCGGTGAGCTGCAGCTAAAGCCATTTTGAGCCTGTCGTTAAACAAACGCCTATTTGGTAGGCCCGTTAATTCATCAAAATAAGCCAACTGCACAATTTTATCTTCAGCATTTTTTCGCTCGGTTATATCACTAAAAATTGCCGCATAAATCGCATCTGAATTATTAGGCTCTTTAATTTCAATTATAGTTAACCACTCTATGTAAATATCGCCATTTTTTTTACGATTATAAATTTCGCCCTGCCATACACCCGTTTTGTTAATTGCATCCCACATTTTTATATAAAAGCTTTTATCATGCCGCCCCGAGCTCAATATACTTGGGCACTTACCTATAACCTCATGCTCTTTATAGCCAGTCAATTGGGTAAACGCTGGGTTTACTTGCATAATAGTGCAATTGCTATGGGCAATCATTATGCCGTCTAGCGATGAATCAATTATTTTATTGGCTAAGTATAGGTTTCGCTGCGAGTGCTGTAGGGCTAAATCTCGTTGCACTAATACTTTTTCTAGCTCAGAACAATACGCACTTTCAATTTCATGTATTAAATGTTCGAGTGACAACACGCCCTTAATTTCATCATTATTGCTCACCACTAAATGCCGTACTTGGCTATCTAACATTAATTTGTAAGCATCAAACAGGCTATCTTGTGGGGTTATTTTATAAAGCGGCCGACTTGCTAAATCCCAGCACACACTCTGTTCGCTCTGGCGTGTGATCAGGTGTAATAAATCGCGCTGAGTAATAATGCCATGTTCTTTTTGCTGTTGATTAAAAACCAAAATAACTTTTTCGCCGCGTTCACGCATTAGTTTTACCGCTTCATTTACCGCTAATGAGCTAGATACAATTGTTATGTGTTTAGTGTACTGGTCGTTAATAGTGCGAAACTGCAAGTAATGATCAAGCCCTTGATTGCGCACAATATCTGTAATGCTAATTACCCCACACGGTAAGTTATTATTATCGGTAACGAGTAAATGCCTTAAACCATGCTGATGAAAAGTTAGTGCGGTATCACGTAATGACTGCTGGCTAGAGACACTTAAAACCGGGCTCGTCATCACATCTTTAATGCTAGTGCTTATAACGGCTGGATTGGTAAAGTCGAGTTTTAAACAATCAGTTTCAGTCCAAACACCTAATATGTGTTGTTGCTGCGCAATAAATATTGCACTGATATTATGTGCCCGCATTAGTTTAACCGCATCAATTAATGGCGTATGCTTACTGCAGGTTATTACCTTATTAGTAAAAATATCACCTACTTTTTGAAAACGGCTACTGTGTGGCATTATTCAACTCCCTAAATTTGCACTAATAAGCGAGTATAAATCGAGCAAATATTCCCTCTTTGATGTAGGACAATAAATAAGCATGTCGTATCCAAAAATTATTATTTATAACAATGAAATTGAGTTAGCTGAGCAGCCTGATGAAGTAGATGATTTTGTATATGCGATGGATGAGCTCCAAAAAAGCAGAATTATTATTTTAGATAGTAAGTATAGTTATACAACATTAAGTGGTGAGCCAAAAACAGCCATTAGTGCCATTGAATTAGCAGATTTAGTGAAGGATTATTTGCTAAAAGAAGGTCAGTGTTGCCTAAGTAAAATTAAGCAGCTAACACCTGAGCAAGCATTTGCGTTACTCATAATCGACTAACGCTTTAACATGTGCAATTGCACTGCGACCCAATGCAGAAAGCGCATACCCCCCTTCTAAATACGACACTATACCGCGGCAATTATGCTGCTCGCTAAAGCGGGCCAATTGCTCGGTTAGCCAGCGGTAATCTTCTTCTACAAACTTTAAACTGGCCATATCATCTTCAAGGTGGGCATCAAATCCTGCGCTAATAAATAGCATGTCAGGCTTAAAAGCATTTAGTTTAGGCAGCCACTGCTGCTCAAATACTGCTTTTAAATCGTTACCGTCGCTGGCAATTGGCAAAGGTGAATTAACTAATGTAGTGTTATTTTCAACCACTGTATTGGGGTAAAATGGATGCTGAAATAAAGAGCAAAACAAGACGTTTTTATCATCTATAAATATATCTTGAGTGCCATTGCCATGATGTACGTCAAAATCAACAATAGCAATGCGCTTAACCCCTTTGCTTTGTGCATACTTAACCGCAATAGCAAGGTTGTTAAATACACAAAAACCGGATGAGGTAGTGCGATTTGCATGATGCCCTGGTGGGCGCACCGAGCAAAATACAGCATCAAGGTTGCCCTCTAGTATTTCATCAACCGCTAAAATACCGGCCCCTACTGCACGCTCAATTGCTTTTAATGAATCGGGACATAACCAAGTATCACCGTCTAAATCGACAAGCCCTTGAGTTGGTATTTTACTTTCAACAGAGCTAACTAATGATTCGTCATGCGCAAGTAAGTAATGCTCTCGCTGCGCTTTGGGCGCTTGTTTTTGCTCAATAGCAATATCTAATCCACTTGCTAGTAAGCGATCGTTAATGGCATCTAAGCGCTCTGGGCACTCTGGGTGGTCATCAATCATTTTATGTTTACGACAATGAGGATGAGAAATAATTGCGGTACGCATAAAAGCTCCTAACTGTATCATTAAACATAATATAACAAAGCCACCCATAGGTGGCTTTGCGACTTTGGTGTATACCCTTTACACTAGATATAGCAAATTAGGGATAGCAAAAACAGTTATTTTGCTGTTAATTTTAAATTTCTAAAGTCAAAACTAAAGTCGGTTATTTGCGTAGATACTGCACGCATTTTAGCGCTGCTCACTCTGTTTTCGGTATTCATATTAAAGTTAATAAACGCATCAGCCTCAAGCAGTTTTTCATCCCACTTAACAATAAAAGTATTGCCTGTGTAATGCTCAAGTGAGCCTTTTAAGCCCTTGGTATGCGTAAAATCAATATGTAATTTTCCATCAAGCTGCTCAATAATTACATCGCCGTACCAATTATCGTGCAATGTACCAGTGTAATTAATATTAGGTAGTTGCGGTTGATAATCAGCTGGCGCTGCAGGCTTTGCATTAGCGTATGCTTTCTCTTTACTTTCAAAGTGCTTTTTAGCTAAGTCTTCAACCCAATCTTTATCTTCAAGCTCAAGCGCATCTTCAAGCACTTCGTGGGTTACTGCCGCTAGCGCACCAAATGCTTGCTGATTACTTAAAATAACAATACCGATTTTTTTTTCAGGTAGTAATGTAACCTGCGACACCATGCCTAAAATACCGCCACCGTGACCAAGCTTTTTAAAGCCGTGGTAATCTTCAATACTCCAGCCTAGCCCGTAACCTCTAAATTGCTGATGATACGCCTCAAACGCGCTTTTAGACGCCATAGCCGTTATATGTGGATGCCACATTTGCGCTTGTTGTTTTTCGCTAAATAACTGCTCGCCATTTGGCATTGTGCCACCAGCAAGTTGCGTACGTAGCCATTGGCTCATATCGCTGGCACTTGAGGCTATTGCCCCAGCGCCTCTAAAATCTTCTAGGTAGTTAACAAAAAATGGATGGAGTTGGTTATCCATCGGAATATGCCCCGTTGCCCAGTTTTTATTGCTGCTTGGAATGCGCGAGAATCCTGCTCGCGAGTGAGTCATATTTAGCGGCTGTAACATGTTTTTTTCGATGTAATCGTTCCAACTCATCCCAGATACGCGTGCCACCACTTCCCCTGCGGTAACAAACATTAAGTTGTTATAGGCATATTGGCTGCGAAAGCTGCTGGCCGGTTTTAAGTATTTTAACCCGGCTAAAATATCATCAACCGACTTATCGGTACTTGGCCAAATCATTAAGTCGCCTTGACCAAGCCCCAGCCCACTGCGATGGCTTAGCAGATCGCGAATACGCATTTCGCGGGTTACGTATGCGTCATATAGTTGAAATTCTGGCAGGTGATCAATCACTTTATCGTCCCAGCTCAACTTACCTTCATCAACCAACTTAGCCAGCGCCGCACTGGTAAATGCTTTGGTGTTAGATGCAATGCCAAACAAGGTGTCTTTATTAACCTTATTACCGGTGTTTATATGGGTTACACCAAAACCTTTAGCAAATATCACTTTGTCGTTTTCAACAATAGCAACTGCCATTCCTGGCACATCAAAACGTGCCATGGAGGTTTTAATTACCTGCTCTATTTTATTGGTATCTACTTGTGCCCAGGTACTAAACGTAGCCCCTGCTAATAAAGCAATTGTGGCAAACTTAATTAACTTCATTGTTATCCTTTTTTATTATGATTATTTTTGATGTACTGCAAATTCAATTTCAGCACGTTCTAGGTTGCTGTCGCTTTTTTGCGCGCGGTTTAATATTGCATCACTGTATGCTTTTGGCACGCCGGCTTCAAGCGCGCCGCGATGAACGTGTTTAATGTACCAGTCGTAGGGTAGCGCTTCACTATCGTGGGTATTGGCAATATAGCAATGAGCGTTAACGTCTTCGCCGCTTAAAAGCTTTACGGTTATATTTACGCAGTCGTAACCCGCACCTTCTATGCCATCTAAAATGACTTTTTCGGCGTCACTTATCTGATAAACAACCCCATAAACTAACGCATCTTCTGCATCACTTGGGCTAATACTGCATTTACCTGAGCCATCTTTAAAATACATATCAAAGGTTAGCTCATAGCCTTGTAATACTGCAGTACCAATACGCTTAGCATTAGGTAGACGCGCCAGTAAACGGTGAGACGACATATTAGAACCAAACGAAAAATTATAAAGCGACATACCTACTCCTAAAATTAAATAATGTAACTTAGTTTTAAATTACAACACGAATAGCCAAAGCTATTAAAATAACGCCAATGCAACGGTCAAACCAATAACCACTGCGCTGGAAAAAGCCACGTACCTTAGTTTTACAAAGCACTATTGATAACATTGAAAACCACGCCCAGGTAGCCAGCGCCATATAAACGCCATAACCTACTTGTACTATTGTAGGGGTAGTTGGGCTTATGACTAAAGTAAATAGCGACATAAAAAACAAGGTGGCTTTGGGGTTTAATGCATTGGTTAAAAAACCGCGCCGAAAGGCAAACCAAGCGGGCTCTGCTGGCACCGTTTTGTTGGCAATATCATCATTAAGGTTTGCCCCCGGTTTGGCTGCTCGCAGTGCTTGTACTCCCAAATAAGCTAAATAGGCACCGGCCAAATATTTTAGCCCCATAAACACCTTGGGCGACTGCGTTAAAATAAGTGCCACACCTAACACGCAATAAGCTACGTGTAATAAAATAGCCGCACCGACACCTGCACTAGTCCAAAGTGCATTGCGCCTACCTTGCTGTACACTTTGCTTTAATACCACTGCAAAATCGGGCCCAGGGCTTGCTACTGCAAAAAAGTGCGCTACGGCAATCAGTAAAAATTCGTCTAAGTAATTCACACAATATCTCTGCTTAGTTTGGCATATACGCTAATAACAGCGGGTTAGCTGAGTTATTTACTAATGCTTTAATTTCTTTTTGCGCTTTTTTAAATTGGCCGCGCAAATGCGGCTTTAAATACTGCTTAGAGCGTTTATCATTTTTAAAGTAACTCACTAACGCATGCATAAATACCGTGTGGGTTTCGCTCAACGACGCCTCGCGATTTGCATAAGGGTTATAGCAGGAGCCACAGCCGCCCTTAAACTGATATACCGTGTTGCTCATCATTACCCCAAAGCCTAAAAAGCATGCCAGTGCATCAGCAGCTTGCGCTAAGTAGTCTTTTCCGCCCGGTGGTAATACGCCCACATGATGAATTAAAATAGTCGCTAATGTTCCAGCAAAACTGGCAACTAAGTCTTGTGGCTGATTTACTTGATTTGAATTAAACGAAATATTAATAGCTTGGCTAGGCGGCACAATTAATTTAGCGCCTTCACCACGTAGTTGTTGGCTAAATTTAAACTGTGGAAAAACCTGTGGAGTGAGCTGCTGTGGTGCAACTAGTTGAATAGGCCACGCTGCCATACCCGCATAACGGCTTACACGGTTAAATACATTACTGGCCATTTCTTCAACACTCGATACCGAGTCGGGAAAGAACTCAACCGTGGGCAGAGTGATTTGCGTATGCTGGGTAAAAAACTCAACATCAAAGTTTTCAACCGCCCATATAAAGGTATCAATTAACCATTGCTGCTCTTGCTCAGCCAGTAATGGTTTAGACTTAAATAACGCTAACATAGCTTATTCTCGCTCTTGCCCAAGCGCCCATTGCCATGCTTGTGTATTGTATAATGGTACAGTAGATAACGCATGATGATGACTCCCCGTAGACTCTTTAGTCGAGTACGACAAATACAATAAGGTATGTGCTTTAGCATCGTAAATACGACGCACTTTTAATGATTTAAATAAAATACTTTTAGATGATTTAAATACCACTTCCCCAGATTTACTCCGATCAATCTGCTGCAATTGCTCTGCGGTAATAACCCCGGTTTGCCGACACGAAATTGACATATCAGAAGGGTCTGAAAAATCTAAATTAGCTTCAATATGGCTAATATGGCACGTTACCCCAGTGACTAAAGGGTCTTGTTGCGAATTTACAATTACATCCTTGGTGGTAAATAGCCCAAGGCTTACAGAAGCAACATCATCTGAGCACGCTGTTAAGGTAAGCATACCCGCGAGTAAAAAGCTGACTTTTAAATACTTCATCGTGTTCTCCAACATACTTAAAGAGGGATACGGTTTGTTTTTCTATACTAAACGTATTTACAGTAGCAAAACACATGTTATAAAAAATAAAGCTATTTATTAATTAATCCTACCCTAAAAATAAAAAGGCATGCCCATTATGGGCATGCCTTGGTAACTTTATTTAAATTAACTACTTACTTTTAAAATTACTTACCTAAAAACCATTACCTGAACTCAGGTTAATTTAAAAGCTGTATTGCGCACCTAAATAAATATAACGCCCTGCACCACCGCCGTAACCACTGTAGTAATTACCACTGCCACTTGGATAAAATGCGCCTTTATCGTCAAATACGTTATTTACACCACCAAAAACACGTAAATCGCTTTTAGGTGTTAGTGCCATAGTGTATGACGCAGACAAACTATGTTTTAAGTATGAACCATAATCTTGATACGCTAGTGACTCTGGGTTAGCTACGCAACTTGTTTCACCCGCAGCACAGCGTTCATCGTTTGCAGCAGTGTATTCAATATAATCGTTTTCATCTTCTTGACTTGCTTTAAACGAGCCTAAGTAATTGGTGCGCCAACGTACGCGTAACTCATCCATACTCCATATGATTGACATAGCAGCTTTATCTTTAGTGCTGCCGTACCCTGCATATTGGGTAGTTACAGCGTTGCCATCGAGACCTTCATATGTTTGTGAATTTTCAATTACATGGTTGTAATCGGCTTTTAACTTAATGCTACCATAACTACCAATATCAAACTTATAAGTGGCTACTACGTCGTACCCACGAGCAGTTAACTCATCTAAGTTATACTCTCTTTGTAGTACTTTTATAATATTACCTTCTTCGTTACGGGTAATATCATTACAGTATTCGTTGCTATCGCCCCACGCTGCGTCAGAGGCATAACATTCACGCATAATATTTTCGTTACTAATTTCGTCAATTGCATCAACAATAGCAATATCGTAGTAATCAATAGCTAGATTAAAACCACCAAAATACTCCGGTGATAAGGTCACACCAAAGGTGTAAGTATCTGCTGTTTCTTCTTTTAAGTTTGGGTTACCCGTATTTGGCGAGTAGTTATTATCTTCACTTTCAAACTCAAAGTTAGGATCATCTACTAACTTTTGCGCTAACGTAGGCTCTAAACGACAATTAGCATGTCCCGGCTTAGTAGATGTAGCCGTTAATCCATCACAAATATCATCGTACGAATCAAAATCGCCGCGAGGTGGTGACATCAGTTCAGTAATTGTAGGTGCACGTTGTGCTCGTGCATAGTTAGCACGCACCATATAGCCTTCAATCGGCTGCCATAACAAACCTAACTTATAGCTAGCTACGGTACTAATATTTTCCATACTGTAATTAGCTAAGCGCAACGAGGTTTCAGCTGATAAACTTTTAGCCAGTGGCGCATCTTTTAATAAGGGTATTGCTAGCTCAGCAAACGCTTCATACACTTCTACCTCACCTTGAAACGAAGGTACTACGTTAAAGGTAATGCCACCGGCTTTCATATCATCGCTAGTATCTAGGCTTTGCGAATCTTTACGGTATTCACCTCCAAATACTGCTGACACACTCCCTGCCGGCATTTCAAATAAATCACCAGTGATATAACCCATTACCGTGTACTGCTGAATTTTAGTATCGATCACTGGATTAGTACGGATCCAATCAGCCATTGCTGGAGTAATAGACCCTTCACCAAATAAGTTAAGTGCAACACAACCTTCGGCGCGAGCGTCTGCATCTTTACATTGAATAGTACCATCGGGAAGTTTTTCAGCTTGCAGCGCCTGATTAACACGCACTGTGTTTAACTCATTACTGCGTATTTGATGTTGTTTAAATTGACCGTACCCTGCAGATACATCCCAGTCCCAATCGCCATTAAACATGGTACCTTGTAATCCAGCCCAAGTACGAACCGTGGTACGATCATTATCTGTGCTAATGTTACCTACTTCACCAAAACGGCGGTCCCAATAAATACGATCTTTGTATGGGTTACTATCGATAATTTCTTGCGGTACATACGGGTTATCTATCGGTATATAACCCGGTGCAATATCTGCAATTGGGTCGCCGGTTACCGGATCGTAACGCGGTACTGATGCATTTTCGTATTCATCTTCAGGCGACTTACTGTTAAACGAGCCACTTTTACTATATTGCAACTGAAAGTAACTTGTAATGTCGTCGGTAATATCAAAATCAATTTTTACCGCCGTTGATAAGTTATCGCTCGGTACATCTAGCATCACGTATTGCTGTGAGTTAATACCGTAAAGCTCTTCGTTATCCTTCCAGTCATCACGAAGTGTTTGGCCGTCGTACCAAAACTGAGTATCATTTTTTGAACTTTCTAAAAATACGCCACCAAGGGTACCGTCACTTTTACTTTTCCAATCTGCCTGGGTTATGCCACTCATGCATTGATAACCATCTGCAGTCAGCATTTGGTTACACATTAGGTCATCGTTATAACGGTGCGCAGCCTCTACTTGTGCACGGTCTCGGTCGTAAAAGCTCATCCCAAAATCACGATCCCAGTTAGTGCTAACATAAACATAACCACGGTCGTTACCAAACGAAGTACCGTAGTTTACATCTAGCGTAAACTCTTTACCGCCACCACTGGTGGTTTCGCCGCCACGTGCTTGAAATTCAAAACCTTCTTTTTTAGACTGAGTAATAATATTTACTACTCCAGCCACCGCATCTGCACCATAAGTAGCTGACGCCCCACCACTAATAATCTCTACTCGCTCAACCATACCGCTGGGAATAGTATTAAGGCTAACATAGTTACCACCGTAACTATTTGATACCACACGACGGCCATCTATCAAGGTCAGTGTACGATTAGCCCCTAATGAACGTAATTGCACCGTTGAAAGGCCCGTGCCAGATATACTTGACTGACTAGTCGTATTACCAATACTTTGGCTAAGCGCAGGCATATTATCGACCAACACATCAGATAAATTGCCTAATCCAGTATCTTGTATTGCAGAGCGGTCCATGGTTACCAAGGGAGTTGTCACTGAAAAACTATCGCGCTTTAAACGAGAGCCGGTTACGGTAATTTTTTCTGGCTCTTCTTGAATTACTACATCCGTTTTTTTAGCGATAGATTGACGCTCAATTTCTGCGTCATTTGCAAATGCTTGGCCTGATAAACAAGCGGTAATCGCTAATGCTAATGTGCACTTTTTAGTTACTATATTACTCACACAATTCCCTTACTATTTGTTGTTATGCAAGTTAAGGCGTTATCTATTTTGGTTGGGCTTTTTACGGCGTTATCGATAACGTCTTAACTAATTATTTTATATGTAATAGTTTGTATGCAATCGTGAATGAAAACACAATGAAAGGTATCTCGTTTATATCCCTATTTTATATCTATTTAACATCTACTCATTTACAATCATTCACTTAAGAGTTAACTGTTAAACAGATATTAATTAACAAATGCACAACTCATCGTGCAACTTTACTGTTAGCTTTATCAGTAGTTACTTTTCAAACTATAAATATATTAAGGTGTGAATGCATTATTTATGAAAACTAAGTCGCCATTTTCAGTAGGAAGTTGCCTCGTTTCTCCATTTGAAAATAAGCTAAGCTATGATGGCAATGAATGTATTTTACAACCTAAATTTATTGAGCTACTTTGTTTTCTAAGCGAGTGCTATCCACACGCCGTTACTCGCGAAAAATTAATTGATAACGTGTGGGATGGTAATCAATTTGTGGGCGAAAAAGCCCTGACTAATGCTATTTGGCACTTACGAAAAGCATTTAAAGAGCTCGACCCTAGCAATACCTATATAGAAACATTGCGTAAAACAGGTTATCGCCTAGCACAACCCCCTCGCTTTACTACAGCTGATGAATCTGCTCAAAAAAATAACAATACACCTAAAACAAAGTACCTTTACCCTTTTATCCTCAGTGTTTTATTAATCATTATTATCTGTGGCAGCTATTTATACTCTTTAAAAATGCCACCAACGAGCAAGCAACACGTAGCCGATATCCGCCTTTATGAACATATAGAAACTATTACAACAAGCCCTGGCCGTGAGTTATTTCCTGCCATATCGAACGATAATCATTTTTTAGTTTATTCTTGGCGCCGCCCAGGTTTCAAAGCTAACTTATACTTACGTGATCTATATATGCCAGAACAAGCTGCCGTTGCCTTAACAGACACCCCTTTTATAGAAGGGCGCGCCGTTTTTAGTCATGACCGTGAGCAGCTATTTTATTATCAACGCGGCGCAGGCAGCAGTTGTAAAATTATAAAATATACGCTCGCAAACGCAAAAAAAGTAACCCTTGGTGAATGTGGTAATCGCCTCAGTAGCGATTTAGATATCAACGCTACAGATAGCCAATTAGTATTTATTAGCGGCAATAAAAATAGCCAAGTAAATCAAACTCAGCTTAATTTAGTCGATTTACACTCAAGTCCGCATGCAATCACACAAGTGCCTTGCCCTAATAATTGCCAGTTTTATGACGAGTCTGTGGTGTATTCACCCGATGGCAAGCAACTCGTTGTATCGCGTAATCTACCATCCGGGTTTGAAGAGCTATTTTTAGTCGATATTAATACCGGCAGTGCCCAACAGTTAACATCTGGGTTTGTTGAAATTAAAGGTGTTGATTGGCACCCTAAAAAAGATTTACTGGTGTTTTCAGGGATTAAAAAAGGTAAACGACAAGGCTATTTTTATAATTTCACCACTAAAACACTAACAAACGCCCACGTAGACGGCTTAAGCTACCCTGAGTATGCACAAGATGGGAGCCTATACTTTCATCAGTGGAATACTGATTCAGCATTAATGCGAGTAGCAACTAATAACGCAGTGGCAAGTTCACCCTTCCCCATTTTATCTACGCACTTTAATACTCGCTTTCCTGATTATAATGAACGCAGCGGTAAGTTAGCATTTGTATCGAATGAATCTGGATCTAAAGAGCTTTGGGTAGCAAATAAAGATGGTACCGCTCGCAAGCAATTAACTCAGTTAAAAACGAATATTTACAGCCCTATTTGGTCTCCAAGCGGACGCTACATTGCGTTTGTAGTAGCAAAAAAAGGCAAGCATGCCTTTTACGTTTATGATTTTAACTCGCAAACCAGTACCGCATTAACAACCAATTTTAGTAGCCATGGTAAACCCAGTTGGTCGCATGATAGCACCAACGTATTAGTATCAGATGGTGAGCATGTATTTCGTTTTGATTTAAAAGGAAACAACCTAGGACAAGTGATTAAACAATCCACCTTATATGCCTATGAAGATAAGCAAGGTGCGCTTATATTTGCCAACCCCGACGCCAAGCAACTCTGGATCAAGCCCCCTGGTAGCGAACATGCGCAACTCCTCGTTGCGTCTATTAATTTATCTAATCATACATCCTGGTACTACCAAGAAGGCGAAACACAAGCACTGTCACGCGTGTATTACTTTAATGTAGCGCAGGGCGACTATCGCTTAAGTTACTATGACTTTGCCTCAGCGAGTCATCACGACATAATACGCCTACCTGAGCGTTCATTTAGCAGAACATCTGGCTTAACTTATATTGCTACCGCTGGTTGGTTAATTTATACCTCTTATAAATCTCCGCAAATAGATATTAAGCGAATAGATGCAAAGTATTTACCCTGAGCAACATAATTGTTCATTACGATTACCTGATTGCTACAGTGTCATGATTTAATTTTTTTTAGCTATAAAATTCACTCGACCAGGGGTTAGCGAGTAACCTGGTATTTGGTATAATAAGGTTCACACATGTAGTAACTCATAATAGGAACGCCTAAATGCCGCACATTATTATTGAACACTCAGAAGACCTCCCTGTATTACCACAAGTACTTGTAGAAAAAATTCACAACGCCGCTTTCCAAAGTAATCTATTTGATTTAGAAACCATAAAAACACGCGCTATTTCCTATCAGCAATATCTACTGGGCGCAGGCAGGTCGGGGTTTATACATATCGCGGTACACATTTTGGCAGGGCGTTCTATTGAGCAAAAACAAATGTTAAGTGAGCAACTACTTGAGTGTTTAAAAACCTATTGCAGAGCATCAGACAGCTTAAGCGTTAATATTTACGATATCGAACATGAGATCTACCGCAAAAATTAATTTATTTTAGCCGTTTCATTAAATTAGTGAACAGTTCTAGCAGCAAAAAATAGCTTAATCACTAACCAAGGTCATTTTATATAGTGACCTACAGGTTATTTCTAACGGGATTAATTAGCTACTTAATAAGCCAGAATGATCATGTTATTAATAATATAGGTATTAGCTTAAAAGCGTTAATAAGTACTCTGTAAAAAAACCCTAATTAGGGTTTTTTTATTGCCGTAAAACAATTCTATTTATTATTTTATAATGAGACAGTCACAAATATACTTAAAGTGTAATTAACACAACATAGAGCTATTCATTAGTTAATGATTGGAATGATTTTTAGTGGGTATATTTAAAAGTGGTGGCCCCTCCCAGACTCGAACTGGGGACCTAACGATTATGAGTCGTGTGCTCTAACCAACTGAGCTAAGGGGCCAACTTTTTGTATAACTGTAAACAGTTAATTTTTTAAGAAGCGTTTAGCCACATAGCGACTAAAGCGGGGTGCAGTATAAAAAGTTTTTAGGGGCTTGTCACTAGCAAAAGTCTTTATTTTAACAATCAATGGTCTAACTGCTTAAATAGTAATCTTTTTATGGGTGTAATATTAAAATTTGCAGAATTTAGGGTTAATACTGGCAGCTAAGTAAAAATGAAATGGAAGGCTGTATATCGCGTAATTTAAAAATTAAGCTTTAAACAAGCAACTTACAGCTTATATTACGCGACAAACAGAAATGAATTATTTTTTTGCGATAATGTAGATTGCATGTATTACTCCAGGGAAGTAACCAAACAACGTGAGTAAAATATTTATCCAAAAATGTAAGCCTAAACCCACCTGTAAAAATACTCCCAGTGGTGGCAGTAAGATTGAAAAAATAATACGTATAATATCCATAAATACTTCCTTATTTATAAACAAAAAATTATAAGCAAAAACCCAGCAAAGCTGGGTTTTATAAATACTATATTACTTTGCAACTATCGTTAATTTATCTACTACGTCGCGAACATCTTCAGCATTTTTAGCAATTTTTACTGCAAGCTGTTTTTCAGCATCTGAGTTCACTGTACCGGTAAGAGTAACTACACCTTTGTCAGTATCTACATCAATGTTTGTACCACCTACTTCAGAGTTAAATAAATAACGCGTTGTGATGACTGTGGTAATTTTAGCGTCGGTTAAGCCGCTACCATCATCATCTTTCATGTTGTCATGGCTTTTACTGTTCATGCTTTTCACAACAGTAAGCTGGTTATCAACATTGGTTACGCCATCTAAACTCAGTACAAGTTCTTCTGCTAGCTCTTTGTCGAGTTCGCTATTAACTTTACCTGTTAGTATAACTTTGCCATTTTTTACATCAGTGTTGATGTCAAAGTTATTGAGATTAGTGTTCATAAGAAGCACTGTTTCAGCCTTACCATCAATCCAAGCATCTTTACTTTCATTTTCCCAGCTGCTCGCTTGAGCACCCATAGCCGTAGTACCTAAAACTAACGCCGCAATGATAGATTTGTTAAATGTTTTCATAATCTTTCTCCTTTTGATTAAAGACACTTTAACTAATGCCAGCTTTAGGCCAACTTTAATAAGCAATTAGAATCAAAGAGTTAAGGCGGCATGTAAAATAACTTCACTTTGTATGCATCACTTTTTTACCGACTTATCGGTAAAAAGTTCTCAGTAGTGAAAATAACTAGATAATTACCATTTTGGTTAATGGATCGTTAATATAACGAAGTCACAAATAGGCTAAAAACATAACAAACTGATTAATAACAATAATATTTTTGGTATATGCTTTGCTTATATAGTGACAATAGTAAAATAAAAGGAATACCCTAATGAGCGTAAAAATAACAGACCGCCCCCTAGAGCAAGTGCGCGAAGAAGTGATTGATCAATTAATTTATAATTACAGCCACGGAGTTATTTCTGTTGAAGCATTTGAAAGGCGTTTAGATGAGGCAATGGCTACAAGTAATAATGAAGTCCTTGCTAGCTTAGTTGAGGATTTAACCCTTAATACTGATCAGCAATATAATGCCCAAAAGCATTCACAATTTTCACCCAATTACAGCGCTCAACAGTCTAGCCAGAGTGACTTTACATTACGCAGTATTTTAGGCTCCAATGAAAGAAGCGGCCAATGGGTTGTGCCTAAAAACATTTACCTAACTAACTTTATGGGCTCGGTAGTACTTGATTTTACTGATGCTGTTTTTACCCACCAAGAGGTAACGATTCATGTTAACTGTATTTTTGGCAGTGATGAAATATACGTACCAGAACACGTCAATGTAGTATCAAAAATGTTTAGCATTATTAGTAGTGTTGAAAATAAAACAGTGGCACTTAACAAGCATCAAGGGCCGACCATCCATATTGAGGGAAAGGCTATTATGGGCTCGGTAGAAATAAAAATTAAGCGCACCATTAAAGAAAAATTTATTAGCTTTGCAAACCAATTAAAAACCCAACTTGGTGGTAAAAGTGGTACTCCAATGTGATGAACTGCCTATAAAAGCATGTTCATAGCTTTATAACTTGGGCCTAGGTTAAAGAGTAAAAAACATGCTACATTTTTAAAGCACTAGAACACATTAAAAAACGCTTTGCAGATTCATCAACGTTGAATTTGTATAAAACGCCCTGCACATCAAGCAAGTACAAAAAACAAACAAAAGTATTTAGGCTTTGTTGTTTACTTTATGGCAAAAGTCGCTAAAATACGCCAGCTAAAATATATAAACGTTCTTTTACAACCCAAAGGTAATACCATGCATCCAATGTTAAACATTGCGGTTCGCGCTGCGCGTAACGCAGGCAAAATTATACTTCGTGCAAGTGAAGATTTATCAAAAGTTGAAGTTCAACAAAAAGGCACTAACGATTTAGTGACTAATATTGATAAAGAAGCAGAAGCTATAATTCGCGACACCATTTTACGCTCTTACCCTGAACACTGCATTGTTGGTGAAGAATTAGGCGAGCATAAAGGTAAGGATGCAGATTACCAATGGATTGTTGACCCGCTTGATGGCACAACTAACTTCATCAAGGGTATTCCTCATTTTGCGGTTTCTATCGCACTTAAAGTAAAAGGTCGTTTAGACCAGGCCGTTATTTATGATCCAATTCGTGGTGAGCTTTTCACTGCCTCTCGTGGTCAAGGCGCACAACTTAATAGCAAACGTTTACGCGTTTCTAAAACTGTTGATTTAGGCGGTTCAATCTTAGCTACTGGCTTTCCTTTCAAGCAAAAACAACACCTAGATGCATACACAGAAGCGTTTAAAGCTTTATTCATACATACTGCTGATATCCGTCGTGCGGGCTCTGCTGCGCTAGACATGGCTTATGTGGCTGCTGGACGCGTTGATGGCTTTTTCGAAATTGGTTTAAAACCTTGGGATACTGCTGCAGGCGAGCTATTAGTAAAAGAAGCTGGCGGCATGGTTGTAGATTTTGCTGGCGGCGTAAACTATAACAATAGTGGTAACATTATTTGTGGCGCACCTAAGCTAACCCAAGCAATAATTCGCGAAATTCGCCCTGTATTAACTGAGTCATTACTGCGTTAATAAAAATTGCATGGTTTAAAAAAGGAGCTTAGGCTCCTTTTTTGTTGTCTGCAAAAAATTATTTATGACGATTAAACTGCTTAGAGAAGCAATTAACTTTATATCTCGCTTTTTATCCTTTAGCGCAGCTTCAGTATGATAAGTGTTAATACCACAAATAAAATGGCATCGTTTTATTTAAGAGTAAAGCAGTGGTAGTTAATGTATCTCGAATTCAAGTATTAAGTGCAATCATTATGCAGCCACCAGTATTTCTGATTGCCCCGTAAATAATTCATGAGGG
>NZ_JAGGDL010000030.1:0-43385 GCF_017653575.1 Pseudoalteromonas sp. K222D | reverse complement strand
TAGCTTGGCATACTGGCAGGATCAGTCAATAGCTAAAAAAGATCCTTAGAAAATAATTTGTCTTGGTGAATAGTTACAATATTGTTTCTTTAGGTTCGCTTAAGGGGGGTTCTGACTGCTCTATTTGTTGCGTAAGAGTGGCTGTTAGCTGCGTTAATTTGTGTTCTAGCTGGCTTATTTTGTCAACATTAGTTTGAGCATTTTTCCACTGCTTTGCAGAGTCTTGTAGTAAAACTAAATCTGCTTTTTTAATAAGTATACTTTGCGGCGCATTTACTGCGCCTTGTTTTACAAGCGGTTCTGCGCTTTCATTTTGCTTAGTTGTATTGCATGCACTTATAACTAATGACAATCCTAGTATTAGTGTAATGCGCTTAAAGTTCCATTTTAAAAGCATTAGGGTTATTAACCTTTTTTGTTTATTTTTTTATAATTAATTTATAAAAAAGCAGCTTAGGTAAGCTGCATATTTTATTGATAAATAAAGCATAAGCAACTTTATATTTAAAGCTAGTTAGTATAATTACAGCTTTACCGGTTTATCTGTGTAGTTACTTACTATGCAGTCGAGTTTATAAAGTTTAAACACGTTGCAATCGGCTTGGGCATTTTTAAAGTTTTGATACACGCCTAACTTTAATCGATAGTAGGTTTTATTATTAACATTTGCTGTTTCAACATTGGTGCGAATTTTATCTCTAAATAACGGCGCAGCTTGCTCATTGAGTTCTTGCCATGCTTTAACTAAGTCTTTTTCGGAATCGAGCGACGCAACTTGCAATGCAAAAACGTGCTTTGGGCTGTTTAATTTTACCGTTGGCTTTGTATTATAAGCTGGTTTAATTGCTTGCTGAGCTTTACTTGAGTAGCGTTGTTTGCGCGTGGGGCGATTATATTGGTTGTGATTTTTTTGATTCGACTGCGCAATTGCTTTGCTATTTATAATATCTATATGGTTTACCAAATAGGTAATATCTTTTTCTAGCTTTAAAAGTCGTTCAATCCCAGATCGGGCTTGCTGCCATTGCATTGCAGCATCTTTTAATTGCGCCAGCTCTAATGCAGTAATAGACACATATTCAGGCGAGTCGTTTATTGGCTCTGCTAATAGCGTTTTGTTGGGCGCAGTTGCACAAGCAGTGCTAAACAAGAGTATAAGCAAACTCAATATTAAAGTATTATTTTTTTTATATTTAAACATGCATTCGCTGCCCTGAAAGTAGTGTAAGTACACTTACATTTCAGTTAAACATTCTTATAAGTAAGCGTTTAACTTTATTAATTGTGCTTGGATATATAACTGAGTTTATTTTATATCAATGATTACTGAGCAATTAATGTACTTTTTAGCTTGGCAGTCAATAAATTAAACTATAGTTAACACAAACATTACATTATAATTTACAGCGTGTCTGCAGTTATAATGTTTTTATCGCCAAATGCTACGATATTAACGACTATAAAACAAAAAAGACGCCATATAGGCGTCTTTTAGTTACTTTTATAAAAAGTAGGTATGTTAAATTAATGTTTTAATAAACGTTTTTAACTCGTCAGCAAATTCTTCACGACGCAGTGCAAACTCAATAGTTGCTTTAAGATAACCAATTTTACTACCACAATCGTGGCTGCGCCCTTTAATTGCATATGCATCAACAGTTTCGTGTTGCATTAGCATGGCAATAGCGTCTGTAAGCTGAATTTCGTTACCAGCACCTTGCGGTGTTTTAGCGAGTAATGGCCAAATATTTTTACTTAATACATAGCGCCCTACTACTGCAAGGTTTGATGGTGCTTCGTTAACTGGTGGCTTTTCTACCATGTTATGAATTGGCGAACTTTCGCCTTGTTTTAGCTCAACGCTGCCTAAGTCAACAACACCAAATTGATCAACTTCAGCCATTGGAACTGGTTCTACCATTATTTGGCTATGTTGAGTTTGCTCAAAGCGGCTGATCATTTCGGCCAAGTTATCTTTACTAAGATCGCTTTCCATATCATCAATTATTACATCGGGTAAAATAACCACAAATGGTTCGTTACCTATAATTGGCGCTGCACAGTTAATTGCATGCCCTAGGCCTTTGGCCTCGCCTTGGCGTACTTGAATAATAGTTACATCTTTAGGACAAATAGACTGTATTTCGGCAAGTAGCTGTCGTTTTACTCGTTTTTCTAGTGTGGCTTCAAGCTCAAAACTGGTGTCGAAGTGGTTTTCGATTGAGTTTTTACTTGAATGCGTTACCAGTACTATTTCTTTAATACCTGCGGCAACGGCTTCGTTAACTACGTACTGAATTAGTGGACGGTCAACAACCGGCAGCATTTCTTTTGGAATTGCTTTGGTGGCTGGTAACATTCGAGTTCCGAGGCCCGCTACGGGGATCACTGCTTTCATGGTGTTTTCCTTAATCTGTTTTGTTATACCGAAAATGGGTATTGAATAGCTTCGTGACACTCATAACCTGTCACTTCAAAGTCATCGCGTGTTACCCAGGTTTCTATATCGTTTAGTGATTTAATGTTTGGATTAATTTTTAACTGCGGCGATGCAAATGGCTCGCGTTTTAACTGCACATCGCGCATTAGCTCAAGCTGGTTTTCATAAATATGCGCGTTGGTAATTTTATGATACGCCTTACCCGCTTTATGCCCAGTAATTTGCGCCACTAATGCCAGTAATACAAAACACTGAATTTGATTAAAATTAAGCCCTAGCGGTACGTCGCAGCTACGCTGAATTGACGTTAAATAAAGTGTGTCACCTAATAATGAAAACGTGTGGGTGTGCATACACGGGCGTAAACAGCCAAGCTCAAATTCGCCTGGGTTATAAAAACTAATTATTTCACCGCGATCGTCTATACCATTTTTTAAGTTATTAATTACTTTTGCTAGTTGGTCTAGCGTTGAGCCATCTGGGCGCTGCCAAGCACGCCCTTGTACGCCATAAACACGGCCCATGTCGTCCTCACCTTTACGGTGCGGATTATTAAGCCAAGCGCTATTTTCGTTTGCGTTTGCATCCCAGGTTTTACAGCCTATTTCGCGAAACTGTGCCGCGCTATCGTAGCCACGCAAGTAACCGAGTAATTCGGCAATAGCTGCTTTGTAATAGCTTTTACGAGTGGTGATCATAGGAAACTGATTATTCGCCACATCGTATTCTAAATCGGCGTTGATCACGGTTAAACAGCGTGTGCCCGTACGTTTGTTTTCTACCCACTGGCCTTCATCAACAATACGCTGACATAATTGTAAATATTGTTTCATGGTATTTATTCTAACCCTTTACCGCTGTTTTTTGTGGTGCTTGCTTATAAGCCCAAATTAATAAGCCTAACCCGCCTACTATCATAGGCAGCGAGAGTATTTGCCCCATCGAGATAAAATCAGCAAATAAACCCAGCTGTGCATCTGGTTGGCGAAAGTACTCAATACAAAATCTAAATGTGCCGTAACCTAGTAAAAATACACCCGCTACACTACCAGCAGGGCGAGGCTTTTTAATAAACCACTGTAAAATTAAAAATAATACTAAGCCTTCAAAAAATGCTTCGTATAGCTGCGATGGATGGCGTGCTAACGGCCCGCCGGTTGGAAATACCATAGCCCATGGTACATCGCTTACTCGACCCCAAAGCTCACCATTTATAAAGTTACCTATACGTCCAGCTAATAAACCTACCGGTACAAGCGGTGCAACAAAGTCGCCTACTTGCAGTATTGACTTTTTACGTGTCCAAGCAAAAATAACAACCGCGGTTATCACTCCTAAGGTGCCACCATGAAACGACATTCCACCTTGATCTATCCTGAACAAATATAGGGGGTTTTCTATAAAATAGCTAAATTGATAAAATAATACATAACCAATACGCCCACCAAGAATTACCCCTAGCATGCCGTAAAATAGGAAGTCGCCTACTTGGTCTTTAGTCCAACCTGAATTTGGTTTTGCCGCTTGGCGATTTGCAAACCACATTGCAAATGCAAAACCTATTAAATACATTAATCCGTACCAACGTACGCTCAGTGGCCCGACAGAAAATATGATCGGATCGATTACAGGAAATTCCAGTGCCATAAAAATAAACCTTTAGCTAAAAACCATTTTAATTGCGATGATAACAAGTAACACCGCGAAAACTTTCTTTATTGTATTAACCGGTAAATAGTGGGTTGCTTTAGCGCCAATAGGCGCTATAAACCACGAGGTAATTACAATCCCAAATAATGCGGGTAAGTATACAAACCCTGCAAAACCGTGTTCTAAATCGGTAACCTGCCATCCGGCACTGATATAACCAATAGAGCCAAAAAAGGCGATAACAATTCCGCATGCTGCAGCGCAGCCTATGGCCTTTTTAATATCAACCGAAAAATAATGCAGTAAAGGCACTATTAGTGCGCCACCACCTATACCTATTAATCCAGATAGTGCCCCCATAATGGCGCATAAGCTGCCTAGAATAGGACCCGACGGTAAAGGTTTTTCTGACAAAGGTTTATTGCGAGCTGATAACACCATTCTTAAAGCAATAAATACCACGCTTACAGCAAATACTGTGCGTAATATTTGCTCGGGGATTAAGCTTGCAGCAAAGCCACTAATTAGCGCGCCAACAGCTACGCCCGACATAACCCAAGGTGCAATAACCCAAGGCACGTTATCATTTTTATGATGAGCCAGCGCTGAAGATGTAGAGGTAAACAAAATAGAGGCAAGCGATGTTGCAATGGCAATAACTAATACGTTTTCAGTAGCCGTTACATTAAAAGCGAGTAATAAGGCACTTAATACTGGCACAATAATTAAGCCACCACCAATTCCGAGTAACCCGGCTAAAAACCCGACAACACAGCCTAGTAGCGCGCAACTTGCAACCAATAATCCTAGATCATACATAGTTATCCCATATACCTTTTATTATGCGCGTATCTTAATGGATTCTGATTACAGTTAACACGAGAATTTATTTGGGGGTATAAAATAAGTTACCCAGCTCATGCTCTATCATAAAGCTGCGAGTTAAACGCAATACTTGCTTAGCCGACGATTGCGCTAAGCACTCTTTAAGTAATGCTTCCATTTCGCTGACATGTAAGCGCCTAAGCACCCATTTAACTTTATTTAATGATGATAAGTTCATACTTAAACGACGATACCCCATGGCAATAAGTAATATTGCGCCTTCAGGATCGCCGCCAAGCTCGCCGCATAAACTAAACGGTAGCTCGTATTGCTGGCACTCACGAGCCACTTTATTTAATACTCTGAGCACTGCAGGGTGATACGGGTTAAACAGTTCTGCAACCCGCGCGTTTGATCTGTCTACAGCGAGCAGGTATTGCGTTAAATCGTTACTGCCCACTGAGCAAAAATCGACTTTTTTAGACCAGTCTGCCAGCATAAATACACTCGACGGTACTTCAAGCATAATACCTATATCGGGTCGTTCAATTGTTTGCTCTGGGTATTGCTCGTTCAGCTCAAAATACGCTTGCTCAAAAAGAGCTAATGATTCGTCTACTTCTTCGGTACCACTTATCATCGGCAGCATTATCTTTAAATTACCTAAGCCTATATTTGCTTTAAGCATGGCTTTGAGCTGATCTAAAAATAGCTCAGGGTGATCTAAACTAATGCGAATACCGCGCCAACCTAAAAAGGGGTTTTCTTCGGTAATATTAAAATAATCGAGAACTTTATCGCCACCAATATCTAACGTTCGCATTACTACCGGATTAGGGTAATAACTATTAAGTACTTCTCGGTACCAGGTTTCTTGCTCTGATTGCGATGGAAACTGCCCTTTTTGCATAAACCAGGCTTCGGTGCGGTACAAGCCAACGCCGTCACAAATATGGGCACTGTTTTGCTGCGTGTTTAACTCCAGCCCCGCATTGAGTAGTAAACTTATGTGCTCACCATCAAGGGTGACCGCTGTAAAGTTTTGCTCGGCTAAAAAACGATTATTAAGTAAGTTGTCTTGGTGCTGTAATTCTGTGTATTCATCAATTAGCATTTGCGATGGGGAAATATATAACCGCCCCGAAAACGCATCCAAAATCATTGGTTTACTATTTAATTGCAGTAATGGAATATCTTCGATGCCCCAAATAGCAGGCACGCCCATAGCACGGGTTAATATGGACGCATGACTGTTTGCCGAGCCATTTATGCTCACCACCCCCACTAAGCGATCGTTAGGCACCTCAGCCAGCATAGCTGGAGTAAGTGTATGCGCTATAAGTATGGTATTGGGTGGATAATCTTTTATTGCGAATTCGGTATTAACAAGGTGGTGCAACACTCGCAGGCCAATGTCTTTAACATCAACCGCGCGCTCTTTTATGTATGGGTCTTGCATGGCATTAAACTGAGCGATTAAACGCTCAATTACTATTTTTAAGGCGCTTTTTGCACACCAACCTTGTTGCAACTCCATCTCAACGTTATGACCTAAGCTTTTAGCATCGAGTAATTGCTGATAAACATCAAAAACAGCCAAAGCCTCATGGGGAATAGAATCACTTAGTGTCATTGATAGTGTATTAAATTCTTTTCGGGTTGCCGCTACGGCTTGGGTAAATAAGCGTCGTTGCTCATTTACATCGCTTTCTTTTTCAAGCTCAATTGATTTAAAGTTAACTTTAGGAATAACTACAAATGCATGGCCAATACTAATACCCGGAGCACTCGACACCCCTTTTAATACCGAGGTTTGATGAGAAGACTCATCTTGACGCAATACTTCTTTTATTTCAGCATGCGCTAATTGTGAGGCAAGTTGCGCCGACAAAGTAATTAAAAACGATTCTTCATCTTGGCTAAATACACGCGCCATTTTTTGTTGTACTACAATAACGCCCAGTACTTTTTTTTGATGCACCACAGGCACAGACAAAAATGCGTTATAGCCTTCTTCGTTTACTTCTGGGGAGAGCTTAAAGCGAGGATGAGATTTGGCAAAGGCAATATTAATTGCCTCCTCACGCTGTGCCACCAGCCCTACTAGGCCTTCGGTAAAACCAATTCTAAACTTACCCACCGCATCGGGGTTTAACCCTTCGGTGGCCATAAGTACAAAGTTATCTTGGCTGTAGTCAGCAAAATAAATAGAGCAGCACTGGGTTTGCATGGCTTCTTTAACCATTGTCACAAAGCACGCTAAAGCACTGTCTAAATTCGCTTGTTGCGAAACCGACTCTGCAATAGACCTAAGTGTTGCCAGCATGTCCTGCTCCTTTAATTTACTAAACTAACTACCTTTTATTTCGCCAATGATCTTTTTGCTGTTCGCGTTTATTAAAAGGCATAGCAAAAGGAGCAAACTCTTTCATTACACGCCGATAAACATCGCGTTTAAACGACACCACCTGCCTTACCGGATACCAATAACTTACCCAGCGCCAATCATCAAATTCAGGATGGTGGGTTTTAAGTAAATTTACGTCCTCATCTTTACAGCGTAGTTTTAGTAAAAACCATTTTTGTTTTTGCCCAATACATACCGGACTTGAGTCACGGCGTATTAATCGTTTGGGTAACTTATAGCGTAACCAATGTTTAGAACTTGCGACTATCTCTACATCTTCTGGTCGCAAGCCTACTTCTTCGTGTAATTCGCGGTACATGGTTTGTTCTGGCGTTTCACCATCGTCAACACCGCCTTGGGGAAATTGCCAAGAATGTTGACCATAACGTCTAGCCCAAAACACTTGTCCTTGGTTATTGCAAATTACAATTCCGACATTGGCACGAAAACCTTCGGCATCAATCACCTTAGTGCCTCATTTGTAAGTCGATTTTTAATGATTGTTCCACATTACCTGCTTTACGGCAAACAATATTGGAATATTTACTGTGGTTACTCACAGCTTGTGCATAACTTTTGTAAAACACGCTCATTTAGCAAACAAATCCACAATGTAAGATCGAAAAACTAGCTTTCTCCACAGATTCTGTGGATAAACATGTTTATATATGTGTACTCATTCAAACAACCTTAGAATCGCTTAATAAAAACTGAACAGTTTATTTTTAAATTTCATTAAAATTCATGAGCTTATATTTATTTTACTGTTTATTAATGTGTGCAAAATTGCACCAAACCCAAGGTGCACAAAAAACACCCAAAGGCAAAGATATCCACGGCTGGACTGATTTGCTATCATGGCGATGGTATTTATTCAACTTAAATAAACAGTATGCGACCTATAAAACCACATTCAATTAATGACTTAATGCAGCGTGTTAATAATATTGCTGGGCTTACCCTTGGCCAGTTAGCCAATGAATATAACTTTAAAACGCCTGACGATTTACTCCGTGAAAAAGGCTGGACGGGGCAGTTAATTGAATATGTATTAGGCGCAACTGCTGGCTCAAAACCACTGCCCGATTTTGAAGATTTAGGCATAGAGCTAAAAACATTGCCAATTTCTTATAAAGGCAAGCCACTAGAAACCACCTTTGTGTCGGTAACCCCACTCATTAACGTTACTGGCATGACCTGGCACGCAAGCAGCGTACGTAAAAAACTTAACCATGTACTTTGGTTGCCTATACTAAGTGAGCGCGACATAGCCCCGTTTGATAGAACCATTGGCAGCGGGTTTTTATGGCAACCCACGCCTGAGCAAGACGCCTTACTGCAACGCGATTGGGAAGAACAAATGGAGCTTATTGCCCTAGGGCGTATTGATGAAATATCGGGGCATTTAGGTGACGCAATTCAAATTCGCCCTAAAGCCGCGCACAGTAAAATAGTAACCGATGCTATTGGCCCTAATGGTAAAATAATTAAAACCCTGCCCCGTGGCTTTTATTTAAAAACCAGCTTTACTGGCGAAATTTTAAAACAGCAGTTTCAACTTTAATTTGTACAAATAGAAGTAAATTAGGGCGGCATAAAATTTAACTTGAGGCGACAACTAACTTGAAAAACTCCGTTGTGAGTAAATCATTTAAAATTTTTGCACAAAGAGAAAAAATGAGAGTAAATGAGCAGTGACAAGATACATTATTTAGTCTTTTTAGTTTCTCTAAAGCGTAGCGCCTCATAACCTCTTTGTGCATATATTCACTTAAAGTCTTTTCACACTACTTTTAACATATTTAAACTAAAAAGAGAGATAGAAAACCCCACCTAAAAATCGTATTTAAACTGTTACTGACAGTTATCTCACTTCTGATTTTCTGGTTACTGTTTTACTTTTTTTACCTAGGCAAAAAAAATCCCCACCAAAGTGAGGATTTATAAGCTTAAACATCATATTCTAATTAAAGAATTACTGACCTTTAACTTCTTTTAAACCGTTGTACGGTGCTTTATCGCCTAATTGCTCTTCAATACGAAGCAATTGGTTGTACTTAGCAACACGATCAGAGCGGCTTAATGAACCTGTTTTAATTTGACCTGCGGCTGTACCTACTGCTAAATCTGCAATGGTTGAATCTTCTGTTTCGCCTGAGCGATGAGAAATAACAACTGTAAAACCAGCATCTTTAGCCATTTTAATTGCAGCTAATGTCTCAGTTAAAGAACCAATTTGGTTAAACTTTATTAAGATTGAGTTAGCAATACCGTTGTCGATACCACGTTTTAAAATCTTAGTATTGGTTACAAACAAATCGTCACCCACTAATTGGATTTTATCACCCATTAGTTTAGTTTGGTGTGCAAAGCCATCCCAGTCAGACTCATCAAGGCCATCTTCGATAGACACGATTGGGTATTGCTGAGTTAAATCTTGTAAGAAGAAGTTAAATTCTTCAGAAGTGAACTTTTTGCCTTCACCTTTAAGATTGTAAATATTTGCTTCTTTGTCGTAAAACTCAGAGGCTGCACAATCAAGCGCTAATGTAATGTCTTTACCTAGCTCGTAGCCTGCATTTGCAACAGCTACTTTAATTGCAGCTAGTGCCGCTTCGTTAGATGCAAGGTTTGGTGCAAAACCACCTTCGTCACCTACCGCTGTTGAGTGACCGTCTGCTTTAAGTACTTTAGCTAGGCTGTGAAATATTTCTGCGCCCATGCGTAGAGCTTCACGGAAGTTTTTAGCGCCAATTGGTTGGATCATAAACTCTTGAATATCTACAGAGTTATCTGCATGTTCGCCACCATTGATAATGTTCATCATTGGTAATGGCATAGAGTAAACACCCGGTGTACCGTTTAAGTCAGCAATATGCTCATAAAGCTCAACTTTTTTAGATTGTGCAGCAGCTTTAGCCGTTGCTAGCGATACTGCTAAAATTGCGTTAGCACCTAATTTTTCTTTATTTTCGGTACCATCTAAATCTAGCATTACTTGATCAACAGTGCTTTGCTCAAGTGCATTTTGGCCTGCTAAAGCGGTTGCGATTTCATTATTAATAAAACCTACAGCTTTTAATACGCCTTTACCTAAATAACGAGATTTATCACCATCGCGTAATTCTAATGCTTCGCGAGTCCCTGTAGATGCGCCAGACGGCGCCGCAGCACGGCCCCATGAACCATCAGCTAAATGTACATCAGCTTCAACAGTTGGGTTACCACGCGAATCCATAATTTCGCGACCAATTACTTTTACGATTACTGACATCTTGATTCCTCTATATTCCCAAAATGGTGAATTACTGCCAACTTAATTTAAACTAATTTGGTTGGCATTTAAAACAAATAAGCCGTGCAATATGCACGGCCTATTAATATTACGAAGACGCTTTTTGGTGGATGTGAGCCGCAGCTACAAACCCTTCAAATAGCGGGTGACCATCGCGTGGTGTTGAAGTGAATTCCGGGTGGAATTGCGCTGCAATAAACCAAGGGTGATCTTTGTTTTCAATAATTTCTACTAGTTTTTTATCTTCTGATAAACCAGTAAAGCTTAAACCTGCTTTTTCTAGCTGCTCTACAAAGTTATTATTAACTTCGTAGCGATGACGATGACGTTCTACTATTTCATCGCTACCGTATACTGCATGCACTTTAGAACCCGGTGTTAAATGACATTTTTGTGCGCCTAAACGCATAGTGCCACCTAAGTCTGATTTTTCATCACGCTGCTCTACTTTACCTTCAGCATCTAGCCATTCGGTAATTAAGCCAACTACAGGGCTTGCCGATTGTGCGTTAAATTCAGTTGAGTTTGCATCAACAAGGCCGGCTACGTTACGAGCGTATTCAATTAACGCCACTTGCATACCTAAACAAATACCTAAGTAAGGCACTTTGTTTTCACGCGCGTATTTAGCCGCTAATATTTTACCTTCAACGCCACGACCACCAAAACCACCAGGCACTAAAATAGCATCTAGATGAGCTAACGAATCAACGCCTTTGGTTTCTAAGTCTTGTGAGTCAATGTATTGAATATTTACCGTTAAACGATTTTTCAGACCGGCATGTTTCAATGCTTCGTTTACAGATTTATACGCATCTGGTAATTCAATGTATTTACCTACCATACCAATAGTTACTTCACCTGTAGGGTTAGACTCTTGATAAAGTACTTGTTCCCATTCAACAAGGTCAGCTTCAGGGACATCTAAATGAAAACGACGACATACAAAGTAATCTAAATCTTGCGACTTTAATAGCGCAGGAATTTTATAAATACTGTCTACATCTGGTAGTGATATAACCGCTTTTTCTTCTACGTTGGTAAACAATGCAATTTTTGCACGTTCGTTACTTGGCAGCTTACGATCTGAGCGACAAATAAGAATATCTGGTTGAATACCAATTGAACGTAGTTCTTTAACCGAGTGCTGCGTTGGCTTAGTTTTCACTTCGCCTGCAGGGCCTAAAAATGGTACTAGCGTTAAGTGAATAAATAACGCACGCTCACGGCCTATTTCTGTACCCATTTGACGAATTGCTTCTAAAAATGGTTGTGACTCTATGTCACCCACTGTACCGCCAATTTCAACAAGTGCTATATCATAACCTTCAGCGCCAGAATAAACACGTTGCTTAATATCGTTGGTAATATGTGGAATTACCTGAATTGTTGCTCCAAGGTACTCGCCACGTCGCTCACGATGTAATACATCTTTGTATACACGACCTTGTGTAAAATTATTGCGACTTGTCATTTTGGTGCGAATAAAGCGCTCATAGTGACCTAAGTCTAGATCGGTCTCTGCGCCGTCTTCTGTAACGTATACTTCACCATGTTGAATTGGGCTCATTGTGCCTGGATCAACGTTGATGTAAGGATCCAGCTTTAAGATAGTAACATTTAAGCCACGGGCCTCTAAAATAGCTGCCAATGATGCTGCTGCAATACCTTTACCCAACGAAGAAACAACCCCGCCGGTAACGAAGATAAATTTTGTACTCATGCGAACCCTAGAATATCAGGAATTAAAAGGAATATAATACCCAAACAAGTGATTTTGGAATATAAACAGGACGGGGAGAAATTGTACCAAAGCATAGCCAATCAATCCAGCTAAAATTAGAAATTGTAAGCACAAAAAACAGCCATAATTTTACTACAAACTATTTGACTTTTTTGATCTCATCCCATGCTGCATCCATCTCATCAAGCGTGGCAGACTCTAAACATTTACCTTGGGCATTTAAATAAGCTTGGACTTTTTCAAAGCGAGTTGAAAACTTGTCGCTGGCGCTGCGCAGTAATTGCTCTGGGTCGCGCTTTATATGGCGCGCAACGTTTACTGTAGCAAACAGTAAATCGCCCAGCTCTTCTGCACTATGATCTGAATACGGATTGTGAGCGAGTGCTTCTTTTACTTCGTCTACTTCTTCGCTCACTTTATCCAATGCACCATGGTAACTTGGCCAATCAAAACCAAGAGCTGCCACCCGCTGCTGAATTTTTTTAGCTTTGCTTAAGCTTGGCATATTAACGGGAATATCTTGCCACAGCGAAGATGTAGCGCTTGCAGTTTTAGCGCTGCGCTCTTGTGCCTTAATTGCTTGCCACTGCGCTGCAAGCTCATCATCGCTTAGCGCTGTTTGCTTGTCGAACACATGAGGATGGCGGCGCGTAAGTTTAGCGTTTAATTGTGTCACTATATCGTTAAAATCAAATAGTTTTTGCTCATTTGCAAGTTGAGCATAAAACACAATTTGAAAGAGTAAATCGCCAAGTTCATTTTTAAGCTCACCTAAATTGCCCGATTCAATGCAATCGGCCACTTCAAACGCTTCCTCAATAGTGTGCGGCACTATTGAGCTAAAAGTTTGCTTACGATCCCAGGGGCAACCAAGCTCAGGATCTCTTAGCGTTTTCATTATATTTAGTAGTTGCGCAAGCACGGCGTTATCTGCCATATTTATTGCCCTCGCTTTGCACTGTGTACACCTTCAATTTGGTGTAACTTAGAAAGCACTCTATTAGTACCCGACAGATCGTGTACCTCTATTTGCATAGTAAATATAGCAATTTGATTATCATCAACGGTATTTACATTCATATTTAGCACATTCACTTTTTCGTTGGCTAACACTACACTTATGTCGCGAATTAAACCTGAGCGATCGCTGGCTTCTATTCTAATACTTAGCGCATAGGAGTTATGAATATCGTCTGACCAGCTTACAGAAATAACCCGCTCTGGGTGCTGAGTTTTTAAATTATCAAACGAGTCGCAATCATCACGATGTACACCAATACCGCGCCCTTGCGTTATATAGCCAATAATTTCATCCCCCGGAACCGGACGACAACATTTAGCAACATGACTCATTAAACTGCCTACGCCGTCAACCACAATACCGTTATTATCGCCGGTTACTTTTGTTGGGGTTTTAAAGCGTATTACCGGCTCTTCTTCGGGGCGATCGGTAACAAAGTTAAGCATTTGATTAAGGCGAATATCGCCTGCGCCAATGGCGACCATTAAATCGTCGAGCTCTTTAAAGTTAAAACGCTTAATAGCGGGTGCTAAGTCTCTATAATTTAAATCGAGCTTTTGCAGTTCGTTATCGAGTATTTCTTTACCGGCACTAAGATTTTTGTCGCGATCGAGCTGTTTAAACCAATGGTGTATTTTTGCTCTAGCACGCGATGATTTTATATAGCCTAATGACGGGTTTAACCAATCGCGGCTGGGGTTTGGCTGTTTTTGGGTAAGAATCTCTACCTGATCGCCGGTGCTTAATTGATGGGTAAATGGCACTATTTTGCCAAATACTTTAGCGCCAATACAACGATGCCCCACATTAGAGTGAATATAATAAGCAAAATCTAATGGTGTTGCTCCCAGTGGTAAATCAAAAATATCGCCGCGCGGGGTAAATACGTATACACGGTCTTCTACCACTTGGTTTTTAAGCTCTTGCGCTAGGTCGCTGCCATCAACCACTTCTTCTTGCCATTGTAATAGTTTACGCAACCAGCTAATTTTTTGCTCATAACCTGAGCCTCGCCCTGGCAATGCGCCTTCTTTATACATCCAATGCGCAGCAACACCCAACTCGGCATCTTGGTGCATATCGCTAGTGCGAATTTGAATCTCTACCGTTTTGCCTTCGGGGCCAAATACCACGGTATGAATAGACTGATAGCCATTTTGCTTTGGCGTGGCTACGTAGTCGTCAAACTCTTTATGCAAATGACGCCAGTTAGTGTGCACTATGCCCAGTGCGCCGTAACAATCTTGCAGGCGCTGCACCACAATACGCATTGCACGAATATCAAACAGTTGATCAAACTCGTAGTTTTTTTGCGCCATTTTTTTATAAATGCTGTAAATATGCTTTGGTCGCCCGTAAACCTCAGCTTCTATGCCCGCCTCGCTTAAGCGCCTTTTAACTTGCGCTACCATGTCTTCCATGTAGGCTTCACGCGCTAAGCGTTTGTCATCAAGCTGTTTGGCAATGTTTTTATAAATATTGGGGTGTAAATACCTAAACGATAAGTCTTCAAGCTCCCACTTTAATTGCCCTATACCTAAGCGGTTTGCCAGTGGTGCAAAAATGTCGGCGGTTTCTTTGGCGGCAATAACGCGCTCTTCTTCTGCGGCATTTTTTACATTGCGTAAATGACATACTTGCTCTGCTAACTTAATAACAACCGCGCGCACATCCTCTACCATAGCAAGTAACATACGGCGAATATTATCAACCTGTACCGTGCCTTTTCCTTGATGCGCCAAAGTGCTAATAGTCGCCATTTGTGCGACCCCGTTTAGCAATACCGCAATACTGCTACCTAGCTGCTCTTCAACAGTTTCAAGGGTGACTAAGTTATTTATAAAATACGGCGTTAAATAAGCAGTAGCTAATGAGTCTGCATCAAGATTAAGCTCGGCTAAAATTTCGACCATTTCAATGGCAGTGCTTTGTCGGGTGGTATTGTCACACGCTAAACAAAGTGCCTGTGCTTTATTAAGCAGCTCTACTTTTTCTGCCGACAGAGCAAGCAACTTTAAGCGACTAGCAAAGTCCCCGGTTTCATCCTGTTGATGTGATTGACGTGTAGCTACCATAATGCGCTTTACCTCCGTTGAAATAACGCCATAGTTTCAATATGTCCGGTGTGCGGAAACATATTCATTAGCCCAATTTTATGCAGTTCAAAGCCTGCTTGCGAAATAATAGCGCTGTCACGGGCTAAAGTAACAGGGTCGCATGAGACGTATAAAATAGTTTTAAACTGCTTTAAAGGAAGTTGTTCTAATACCGTTATTGCCCCAGTACGTGAGGGGTCTAACACCAGTACATCTAAATTTTTATTAAACCACGAAGCCGTTTCAATTTTATTTGTTAAATCAAAGCAATTAAATTGAGCATTAGTGATTGAGTTAGTGTGCGCATTTTGCGTTGCCATTGCAACCGCTGAAGCAACCCCTTCTACACCAATTACTGTTTTTGCTTGTTTTGCCAGCACTAGTGAAAAGTTACCAATACCACAAAATAAATCCAATACGTTTTCGTCGCCTTTTAGTGCCAGCCAATTTTGTGCTTGTTTAAGCATTGCTTGATTAACGCTAGCATTAACTTGGATAAAGTTATTTAAGCCAAATTCAAACTTTAACCCTAACTCTTCAAGTGCATAAAATGGCATGGCTAAATGTGAGTGTTCAATCACTTCACTTTCGCTTTGCCACACTAATTGCCATTGTTGCTCAGCGGCACTTTGTGCTACCAGTGCTTTTATATCCTCTGAAATAGGTTTTGTGTGGCGAATAATAACAAAGTTTTGCTCATCGCCTTGGCACAATTGCAAGTGAGATACACTGTGCAATGCCTTGTGTTGATTAATTAAGTTATCAAATACAGTAAATACATTTGCAAATACTTCACTTAGTACTGGGCACTCATTAATACTAATAATACTTTTAGAGCCACTTGCTCTATAGCCTACATGCATTTTTTTTGCTTTTTTATCAAACATTACCGCTAAACGAGCACTTCGTCGGTAATGAGTGGCTTTACTTAATAAGGGTGCTTGCCAGTTTAATTCATCAAGCTTGGCAAACTTTTCAAATAATTTGCTCACTGCTATTTGCTTTTCGACTACCTGTTGGCTGCTATCTAAATGCTGCAACTGACAACCACCACATTGATTATAATGCTCACAAAACGGCGCTACGCGATATTCACTCGCCTGTAATACTTTATGCGTTTGCGCTTCGCTATAACGCGCTTTGTCGGCGATAATGGTGGCTTTTACTTGCTCGTTTGGCAAAGCATTACTTACAAAGCACACTTTATTATTATGTTTAGCTATGCCGCGACCATGATGATCCATGGCGGTGATATCGAGCACTAAAGACTGTTGTTTTAGCGGTTTTTTTGTTGCTTTAAATATTTGCGCCATTAGGCATTACCTTAAACATTTGATGAATCGACTCCAATTGCAGAATACCTCATTATCCGTATATACTCTGAGCATGCTAATAACAATAATAACGCTCCCAATATGACTAAATTAGGCTTACGCGATTCTGTTTTAACACTCACTCTGATCCCCACGGTGATCATTGGATTGTTACTCGGTGGTTATTTTACAATAAATCGTTACATTGAGCTTGATGAAATTTTATATCAACAAGGGACGACTATTTCAGAGCCCCTTGCTATTGCGCTTGAGCAGCCATTACTTGAAAAAAACAAACAACTACTAAATCGTGTCATTAGCTATACCCACAATAAGCACTCCCCGGTAGTAAAGGCGATTGCATTATTTGACGACAATAATAAGCTAATAATAACCAGTAACTATCATCGCTCGTTTGATGACTTGCTCAACAACGAGCAACTAAATAATCTTAATGCCACTCAAGTCCATAAAACAGATGATTTAATTACCTTTTTTACACCCATTATTAATCACACAAGTCCTGATACAAAATGGGATAAATCGATATTTCAAACCTCACTAGGAACTGTGGTATTACAGTTAAATAGAGATCAAGCGGTTATTGGCCAGCAAAGAGCCTTACTGGTCAGTGGTATTGTTATTATACTAGCCCTAGTACTGGCTGCTATTTTAGCACTTAAACTTAGCCATATGTTTATGACCCCTCTTAATAAATTAGTACTGGCAACCGATAGGCTCGTAGAAGGTAAAAGAGAAACTGGTTTAAACGAGTCCATGATTGGTGAGTTTGAGTTACTCCGCGAAGGGTTAAATACTATTTCTTACTCTATGGTGATGCAAAAAGATGAAATGCAAAAAAACATTGATCAAGCCACCAGTGATTACCGCGAAACATTAGAGCAGTACGAAACGCAAAATATTCAGCTCACTATGGCAAAAAAAGAAGCTCAAGATGCCAACCGAGTTAAATCTGACTTTTTGGCAAAAATGAGTCATGAGCTACGCACCCCTTTAAATGGCGTGATTGGTTTTACGCGTCAGCTGCATAAAACGCCATTAAATAAAAACCAAAAAGATTACTTAGATACCATTGAACTGTCGGCTAATAGTTTAATGACCATTATTAGCGATATATTAGACTTTTCAAAATTAGAAGCGGGCGCTATGGAACTTGAGTCTATTCAGTTTCAGTTGCGCGATACCGTTAACGAAGTAATGACGCTGTTAGCCCCAAGCGCCCATGATAAGCAGCTTGAGCTGTCTATTTATATTAGCCCGCAAGTGCCCGATCACCTAACCGGTGATCCTACGCGATTAAAACAAGTTTTAATTAATTTATTAAGTAACGCAATTAAGTTTACCGAAAAAGGCGCTATAAAAGTCGACATTAGCCATAGACTACTCGATGATGAGCGCACCTCAATTTTAGTTTCAGTGGCCGATACAGGCGTAGGTATTCCTGTTGATAAGCAAGATGCATTATTTACCGCCTTTGGCCAAGCCGATTCAAGTATTACCCGTAAATTTGGTGGCACTGGCTTGGGGCTAATTATCACCAAGCATATTGTAGAGGCCATGAGTGGTAAAATTACACTTAACTCAGCCCCTGGTAATGGCACCTGCTTTACCTTTAATGGCGTATTTAGACTGCCTAATCATGTGTTTGCCAGTGACTTACCAACTAAATCTTTGCTCGGTAAGCATGTTTTATATTTAGAGCCACACGAGCACACCCATCATGCTGTTTTATCTTTGCTTAACGAATGGCAAATAAGTGTAACCGGCTGCTTTAGCGATGCAGAATTTTTAGCTGCAATCGACAATAAAGAGCAGCAATATGATATTTGTATCATTGGTGATATGGCCTCGGTTAACGATATGCAGCGTTTAAAGGCTCATGTAAAAGCGGTGCGTGAATCAACCGACTATTTATATTTAATGCTCAACACGGTATCACATAGTATGCGTGAAGCCTTTATTGGCAGTGGCGCTGATGCCTGCTTAAGTAAACCACTTAACCATCGTAAATTGTGTGAACTACTTGCCGCGCCGTATCGATTAGATCATCCGGTGCACAACATTGAGCAAAATGAGCAAACACTCTTGCCGTTAAAAGTATTAGTAGTTGACGATAATGATGCTAACTTAAAATTAATTTATACCTTACTTAATGAGCAGGTTGAGCTAATAGACACTGCGCACAATGGCTCGCAAGCTTACAGTTTGAGTAAAAGCCACAAGTACGACGTAATATTTATGGACATACAAATGCCAATTATGGATGGTATTACTGCCTGTAAGTTAATTAAAGAATCATCATTAAACGAAGATACGCCCATCATTGCCGTAACCGCACATGCACTGCACAGCGAAAAAGAGCAGTTATTAAAAGACGGTTTTGAAGGCTATTTAACTAAACCGATTGATGAGGACATGCTCAATCAAATTATTTGCGATCACAGCCCGCAACTACCGGTTAGCCGCGATAAACTAAAAAACATGCCACAAAGCCCGCCCCCTTTTAAGAGTGTGCGCCTTGATTGGGGCATAGCACTGCAACATGCTGGCGGTAAAAGTGAGCTGGCATTAGAAATGCTCAATATGTTATTACTCAGCGTGCCCGAAACACTTAGCCTATTAGCACAAGCTATTGCCGATGAAGACTGCAAACAAGTACTGAGCATTATTCATAAGTTACATGGTGCGTGTTGCTACACTGGCGTACCTAAATTAAAGTCGCTGGCCGAAACAATCGAAACCGCGTTAAAAAGTAACTGCGTATTAGCCACTATTGAACCTGAGTTATTTGAACTACAAGACGAGCTAGAGAACTTACTACTTGATGCTAAAGATTAAAGGCTCGAAACTATAAAACGATAGCTATTGCGCCATCAGTACAATAAACAGGAAGAGACTTTATGAGCAATAACAAAGTAATTGGTAGTATTGAATGGCGCGATCTTACTGTGGCTGATGCACAGCAAATCAGCGACTTTTATGCACACGTTGTTGGTTGGCAAAAAGAGCCTGTAGATATGGGCAGTTACAATGATTTTAATATGAATAACGCACAAGGGACAATAGCAGGCATTTGCCATGCTAAGGGCGATAACGCCGATTTACCAGCACAGTGGTTAATGTATGTTCGAGTAGAAAATGCTCAGCTTAGCGCACAAAAAACGCTGGAGTTAGGAGGCGAAATTATTAAAGGGCCGACTGAATATGGTGGCGAAAGCTATTTTATTATTCGCGATCCAAGTGGCGCTATTTTGGCAGTGTATTCTTAACTTTTAGTGGCTTTAATTGTACTCACCCAAGCTAGTTGCTAACTTGCATAACAGCCGGGCTCAAAATTAGAAGCTCCATGCACCTAATATAACTAAGTAGCAAGAAGCTTCAAGTAGCTTATTTAAAGCGAGGCTTTAGGCACGCGCTTCAAGCATTAAGCGTTTCATATCGCGTACGGCTTTATCTAGCCCATCAATGGCGGCACGAGCAATAATGGCGTGACCAATATTAAGCTCATAAATTTCTTCCATTGCGGCAATTGGTTTTACATTATGGTAATGCAAACCATGGCCCGCATTGACAATTAAGCCAATACTGGCTGCGTATTTAACGCCTTGGCGAATATGTTCAAGCTCTTTGCTTATTGCCTCATCGGTTGTAGCATCTGCATAAGCACCGGTATGAATTTCAACATACGGAGCGCCTGTTGCTTTAGCTGCATCTAGCTGCGCTTTATCGGCATCAATAAATAACGAAACTTTAATACCTGCGTCGCTCAAGGTTTTTGTTGCTGCGGTAATTTTTTCAAGATTACCCGCCACATCAAGTCCGCCTTCGGTGGTTAGCTCTTCGCGTTTTTCTGGCACTAGGCATACGTACTCAGGTTTTACCTCAAGTGCAATATTGATCATTTCATCGGTTACGGCTGTTTCAAGGTTCATGCGTGTTTGTATGGTTTTAGCCATTACATACACGTCACGGTCTTGAATATGACGGCGATCTTCACGTAAATGAATAGTGATACCGTCGGCTCCTGCATGCTCAGCTACACTTGCTGCATGTGCTGGATCAGGGTAGCTAGTGCCACGTGCTTGGCGAAGTGTTGCAATATGATCAACGTTTACACCCAAAAGAATATCTTTCATTATTTTACCTGTAAAATTACGTTTATTGAGAGGCCGCAAATAACTCACGACTTTTTAATGGTTTATTACCAAGTAGTGGCTTTAATAAGTAGCGGCTTAATTGCTTTGCCATATATAGCACATCTGCTTGGCTAAAGTCATGATTAGCTATGGCATTAAGTTGCAAACCGCTAAATCCAGAGCGCGGATCGTCTTGTACTAAAAAGCCAACTTCTGCAAAATAGCTATACGTTCGCTTTTCATCTATGGGTTCACCGCTGGCGTCAAAACTAAAATCGACGCCATAACCTAATAGTTCTAATAGTTGAAATTCGTAAGAACGCAGTACTGCTTGTAAATTAGCACCGCTATTAAGGTTTTTTAAGTGCGTATTATAAAGCTGAAAAACCTGATCAATCGGTTCATTAATTGGCACAATTCGATTAGTTAATTCATTTAAATAAAAGCCGCAATAAAGCTCATCACCTTTTAAAAAAAGTGGCGTTCCGTGCAGTTCAAATTTGTTGATGTATTTTAAATCGTACTTGCCGTTGTAATGTACCAACAAGGCTTGGAAAGGTTGTAATTGCGCTTTATGTTTAGTGGCCTGGCGGCCACTAATACGGGCTAGCATTCTAAGTTGGCCAACGCCTTCTACTAGCATATCAAGCATTACTTGGGAGTCACTATAAGGACGCCGATGTAATAAATACGCTCTGTAGAAGTCGCTATCCATAATTTAAACTGCTAGCAGATTATTAGTCTTCACCATAACCTAGGCTTCTTAATGCGCGCTCGTCATCAGCCCAACCCGATTTAACTTTAACCCAAAGCTCTAAAAACACTTTATTATCGAGCATTTCTTCAAGATCTTTACGTGCTTCGCGACCAATGGTTTTTAGCTTTTCGCCTTTATTACCAATCACCATACGCTTTTGTGTTTCGCGCTCAACGAGTATTAAACCATTGATATGCCAAATACCGTTTTCTTGCCATTTAAACTGCTCTATTTCAACAGTAACAGAATACGGTAGCTCCTCGCCCATAAAACGCATTAGCTTTTCACGAATGGTTTCTGCTGCCATAAAGCGCATTGAACGGTCGGTTACGTAGTCTTCTGGAAAATAAAATTCACTTGGCTGAAGGCGTTTAGTTACTTCAGCTTTGATCAAGTCGATATTTTTACCTTGCTCAGCCGACACTGGCATAATACCAATAAAGTCAAACTTGTCGCCTAACCACTTCATATGAGGCAGTACTAGGTCGCGATCTTTTACTAAATCTATTTTATTGATCACCAATAATACCGGCTTACCACTTTGCGATACTTTATTAAGTACCATGTCGTCATCGGCATTCCAGTGGGTGCCTTCAACTACAAATATAATAAGCTCTACATCACCAATTGAACTAGATGCTGCGCGGTTCATTAAGCGGTTAATAGCACGTTTTTCTTCAACGTGTAGCCCAGGTGTATCAACGTAAACAGCTTGATGCTTACCTTCGGTATGAATACCCATAATACGGTGGCGTGTGGTTTGTGGCTTACGTGAGGTAATACTAACCTTTTGCTCAATAATTTTATTAAGTAAAGTAGATTTACCTACGTTAGGGCGCCCTACTATTGCGATCATGCCGCAAAACGTATCTATATCGCCATCGTGTGGTTGTATTAAGGTATCAAGGTTCATTTTTGAGTATCTTCAATGCTTTTTCAGCAGCTTTTTGTTCGGCTTTACGACGCGAGCTACCAACAGAAATAATGCTATCCATGCCATCAACAATACATTCAACCGTGAATGTTTGATTGTGTGCCTGGCCTTTTGTATCAACAACTGTATAGCCCGGTAACGATAGTTTACGAGCTTGCAAATGCTCTTGCAGCAGGGTCTTAGGATCTTTTTGATTAAGCCCTGGTGAAATAGCATTTAAACGCTCTTCATACCAAGATAAAATTAATTCGCCACAGCGTTCAATATCCGAATCTAAAAACACAGCGCCAATAATCGCCTCTACGGCATCGGCAAGTGTTGACTCGCGACGAAAGCCGCCACTTTTTAGCTCGCCTGGACCTAAGCGTAAATAATCCCCTAAGCCAAACTCTAAGCCAAATTCAGCCAATGTTTGACCACGCACTAAGGTAGAGCGCATACGGCTTAAATCGCCTTCACGCGCTTTAGGAAACTTAGCATACAGCGCATTTGCAATCACAAAGCTTAAAATTGAATCGCCTAAAAATTCTAGTCGCTCGTTATGCTGACCTTTATGACTACGATGCGTCATTGCTTGCTCAAGCAAGCCTTGATCTGCAAATATGTAGTCTATTGTTTTGTATAGTTCTGTTACATTTTTTTTCATTGCTATTGAATATTACCTAGGCGTTCAAAACGAACACCAGTTGGAACCCATCCTGGTAAAATGTCATCTGGGCCATTATCAAATTCAAAACTCATCCATATAAAGACAGCTTTACCCACCAAGTTTTCTTTTGGCACAAAACCCCAAAAGCGACTATCTTGGCTGTTATCGCGATTATCACCCATCATAAAATAATGATCAGCAGGAACAACCCATTCATCGGTAGGTGTACCTGGTTGCTGATAATAACGCCCTTTACGTTCAGGCGCCTGAGGGTTAATTAAAATATCATGGCTTAACGTAGTTAAGTTTTCATTTAAACGCGCTAATGCCATTGAGCCTTGCTTAAATTCGTCATCATTAATTAATTTAAAATCAATTTTATTAAATTCATTACAAAGCAGCTCACCCTGCTGGGTTTCACCAGCTTTACAATTAGGTTGAATATATAAACGCTTATCACGATAAACAATTTTATCGCCAGGCAAGCCTATTGTGCGTTTAATAAAATCGACCTTTTCGTCTAGCGGGTATTTAAAAACAATAATATCACCACGCTCAGGCTCACCTACATCAACTAATTGGCTGCGCCATACTGGGTCTTTAATTCCGTACGAATACTTTTGCACTAAAATAAAATCTCCTACTAATAAAGTAGGCATCATTGAACCTGAAGGTATTTGAAACGGTTCAAACATAAACGATCTAAATATAGTGATAGCAGCAATCATCGGAAAAATCGACTTTGCTGTTTCAGTAAGCATAGGCTCTGGTGCAATTAATGCGGCAGTTTCTTCATCTAATTTACCACCAGCAGAAGCCTCTGCCATAGCCAAATGCGCATTTCGTTTCGGCGCAAACATTAAGTGGTCTATTAACCATATTAGACCTGAGCCTAAGGTTAATAGCACCAATAAAACTGAAAAATAGCCAGCCATTTATAATCCTTTGTTTTTATTTACCAACTTTTAAAATAGCTAAAAACGCTTCTTGAGGCACTTCAACGTTACCTACTTGCTTCATGCGTTTCTTACCATCTTTTTGCTTTTTAAGTAGCTTTTTCTTACGACTCACGTCACCGCCGTAACACTTAGCAATTACGTTTTTACGCATCTGTTTTATCGTAGTACGGGCAATAACATGTCCGCCAATAGCTGCTTGAATCGCAATATCAAACATTTGACGTGGAATTAGCTCTTTTAGTGCATCGGCTAATTGGCGACCACGTGATTGCGCACTATCGCGGTGAGCAATGATCGCCAGCGCGTCGACGCGCTCTGAGTTGATTAAAATATCAACACGTACCATATCTGATGTTTGGAAATGCTTAAAGTTGTAATCAAGCGATGCAAAGCCACGACTGGTTGATTTTAACTTATCAAAAAAGTCCATAACTACTTCTGCCATAGGCAGTTCGTAAGTTACCGCAACTTGCTTACCATGATATGACATTTTAGTTTGCATACCACGCTTATCAACACACAAGGTAATAACACTACCTAAGTATTCTTGCGGCACTAAAATATTGGCTTCTACAATCGGTTCACGAATTTCTAAAATATCGTTTACCGCAGGTAAATCAGATGGGTTATCAATTTGGAAAGTCCCGTCTTTTTTAGTCACTACTTCATAAATTACGGTTGGTGCTGTGGTAATTAAATCAATATCGTATTCACGTTCTAAACGCTCTTGAATAATTTCCATGTGTAGCATGCCTAAAAAGCCACAACGAAAACCAAAACCAAGTGCTGTTGAGTTCTCTGGTTCGAAAAATAACGACGCATCGTTTAAGCTTAATTTATTAAGCGCATCACGAAACGATTCATATTCATCAGAAGCAATTGGGAACATACCTGCATACACTTGTGGTTTTATTTTTTGAAAACCAGGTAAACGCAATGGTGCCGCATTTTTTTGATGAGTAATAGTATCGCCAACAGGTGCACCATGTATTTCTTTAATACCAGCAATTACAAAGCCTACTTCACCGGTTCTTAAAATACCTGTGTTAGTTTGCTTTGGTGTAAATACACCTACCTGATCGGCTGTGTGTACGTGATCGTTCGACATGATTTTAATTTTGTCGCCCGCGCGCAGTTCACCGTGCTTAATGCGCACTAATGATACAACACCTTGGTATGGGTCAAACCATGAGTCAATTATAAGTGCTTGAAGAGGAGCATCTTTATCGCCAACCGGTGGCGGTACATCTTTAACTATCATTTCAAGTACTTCGGCAATACCAACGCCAGTTTTAGCGCTACATTGCACTGCATCTAGGGCATCAATACCAATAATATCTTCAATTTCTTCAGCCACACGAAGCGGATCGGCTTGTGGTAAATCTATTTTATTAAGTACAGGTATTACTTCTAAGTTCATTTCAATGGCAGTGTAACAATTTGCCAGTGTTTGTGCTTCAACACCTTGACCAGCATCTACAACGAGTAACGCACCTTCACATGCTGCTAATGAGCGTGATACTTCATAAGTAAAATCAACATGCCCTGGGGTGTCGATAAAGTTAAGCTGGTAGATCTCGCCGTCATTGGCTTTATAATTCAAGGTTACACTTTGCGCTTTAATGGTAATACCACGTTCGCGCTCAATATCCATTGAATCCAAAACCTGTTTTTGCATTTCACGGTCGGTTAAACCACCACAAACTTGGATCAAACGATCTGAAAGGGTCGATTTACCATGGTCAATGTGGGCGATGATCGAAAAATTACGGATATGCTTCATAAAATGGATTCTAAACTCTATTTTAATGGACTAAGTAGATATACCTAAACAACTTGAAAATATTTGTTTTTATATTTTCAAGTTGTTGTGGCGTAAGCGGGCAATTTTACATTTAATTGGCATCAATCACCATCTATTTGAGTTAAAGGAAGGCTAATTGGATGAATTTTTATCACTTTGATATCATGCCTGAATGATTTAACCCACATTTTAGCCATTAAAAAGCCAATACCGCCCCCCAAAGCAGCAGCTAAAATTTGCCATCCTTCGGTAACTAACAGTAATTCAGCGGCAACTAGCGCAAAGCCTAGGCTTAAAAATAGCGGCAACATATATACAGTAAATGCGTGTTTAACAACGTGGCTGTCATCGAGCGACAAGGTGATTTTTTGTCCCACCACTACGGGCGTGTCAAATTTATAGGGAAAGGTTTTTTTAGCACTGCCAAATAACTTACTAAACACCTGCGATCCACAACGACCATTACAGCCTTCGCATGCTTGTTTTTGTTGTGCCTCTAAATGTGCAATGTGGCCACTAAGGGCCACAACTTTTAAGGTTTGTTCTATCATAACAACTCTTTATAAATCGTTTATAATGCGCGGGTCACCGACTCTGCAATTTTTTTGGCCGTTAAACTAGGAATATTACCCACCACCGAAACATCAAAATTACCGCCGTTGTGCACATAAACTGTGGTTGCCCCAGAGGTGAGTGAGCCACTTAAGCGCTTACCCGGCAAAGGTCTTTGTATAAATACCGACACTTCTACAAAGCCATCTGAAAATAAATAGTAGTCGGTTAATTCATTATTTAAATCTAATTTATGGCGGTCTGATTTTAATAATTCAAAGCCTGCTGGCAACCAGTCTATTTTCCACGTTTTTGCCTTATCACTGCCCAATGTTTCGAGTGAGTTATTTGGTAACGGGGTTGGAAAGTTGCGATTAAGTATTTCCAGCAACATACTAGCAGGCTGCTCTGTAACACTTATGTGGGTAAGTTGCAGTTGCTCTAAAGCTTCGCCTTGATGATTAACATAGGCCGCTTTTAGTAATAAAGAGGATTCCATATCAAGCCAAATCCAGTAGTTATATTTGTCTTCATCTTTAGATTCTATACGTACTAACTGAGCTGCTCGTCCTGATATACGCCCTTTTCCACCAAGTACAAAGTCATAATGGCCACTTAAACGCTCAACGTTTTTAAACAGTACTTCAGGAATTGGTCCTGCAATTGAATCAGTTGTAAGTGAATAAGGCTCTGATTGCGGCTCAAAATAAGTAACTTGGTTGTCAACGCGTACCATTTCTAGGCCCGCGCCATTGAGTAAACTTAAGTGTTCTATCTCAATGTCATCTTGTTTTGCATGTAACCAACGGTAGGGTTCCATGGTTTTGCCTTTAACAACCACAAACGAGGCGTCAAAGTTACGGGTATGAACGGCATTAGCCATTTTAAGCAGTAAATCTTTGGCAGGATTGGTGTCGCTGGCAAAGATATTAAAGCTGATTGCCAGCGACAGAATAAAAGTAATTACTTTCATTTAATTAGTTGTTTTCCTCTGGTTTTTTTGCATCCGTTTGCGCAGCCTCTAATGAATGTGCAACACGAGCTTGGCGTTGATGCTCTAAAACAAGTGCGCCAATACGTTGCTGCTGCAATTCACGCAAACCATTTTCTGCGTTTTTAAGCGCGGGCTCCGATGAATAACTCACTGGTGATGCAGTACCTGTAAAAGGTGTTGTTTGCAGCAATGGAATTTCGCTTTGTTGCGCGCCATCGCCCTGTGGCAACATATTTACGCCTACAATAGCAAACATAGCAACACTTGCTGCAATCGCAAGTTGTGCCACTGGCTTGCGCCAATTAAATGCCACAACTTTATTGTCGTTTATAGTATCACTTTGCGGCGCAGATTGCGCTTTAGACTGACTGAAATCTGCATATACTGGTTCGCTTTCGAGTGCTAACGCAACACGCTTGCTAATATCAATATGAATATCGCTGTGATCTTTTTGAGCTCGCATTGCATCACCAATTAACGCATAACGGCCAAAGATAGCAACGTCTTGCTCTGCAATTTTTGCATCTGCTAGTTGTTGCTCGCCGTCAAGTAATGCAGATAACGATTCGTCATCTAACCTGTTAACGTGTGCTTTTATCATACTAAGACTCGCCTATTAATGGGTTTAATTTGTTATCAATTGCTTCACGGGCACGAAATATACGCGAACGTACCGTCCCGACTGGGCAATCCATTACCACAGCTATTTCTTCATAGCTCATCCCTTCAATTTCTCTGAGGGTGATTGCGGTTTTAAGATCTTCAGGCAAACTATCAATCGTATTAAAAATAACAGCGCGTACTTCTTCGCTCAGCAGTAAATTTTCAGGAGATGCGTTAGAACGCATTGAGTCCGCGCAGTCATAAAATTCGGCATCTTGTGCGTCTATATCACTTGCTGGCGGTTTACGCCCCTGAGCTACTAAATAATTTTTAGCACAATTTACTGCAATACGGTACAACCAAGTATAAAAGGCACTATCGCCCCTGAAGTTAGGAAGCGCACGATAAGCTTTTATAAACGCTTCTTGTGCTACATCTGCAATATCACCCTGATTTGACACATAACGTGAGATCAAACCGGCAATTTTGTTTTGATACTTCTTTACTAATAGGTTGAAGGCGTTTTTATCTCCTTGCTGAACCCTTTTTACTAGCGCTAAATCTTGATCCTGCTCGCTCATTCGAGCCGGTACTCCTGTGTCTAATTTTTGCTTATCATTCATAGTGTCGCCATTGTTCACAGATACTCTGACTCTTACATGAATAAAAAGTTCTGCTTTATATTGTTTTTTTATTAAATAGTCGTAAATAACCGTAGTTAGAGCCAAAATTACTACTTGGTATGATGGCAAATATGATACAACTACCACTATTGAAAACAAACATTGCTCTATATGGGCATTGTAACCGCAAAGTACCTCTGACATGAACCAAAATAAACATCACATTGCAGATGTCGCTATTATCGGTAGCGGCGCAGCGGGCTTATCACTTGCCTTATCTTTAGCTAACTATTGTAACGTTACCGTAATCAGTAAGGGAGCACTCACTGAAGGTTCCACACTCTATGCCCAAGGTGGTATAGCCGCGGTATTTGATAAGAAACATGACAGTATAGAATCACATGTGCAAGACACGCTCGATGCGGGCGGTGGCTTATGCGACAAAGAAGCAGTGCACTATACCGCTAGTAATGCCCACGATTGTTTGCAATGGTTAATTAATCAAGGCGTACCGTTTGATATAGAGCTGGATAGCCATGGTAAAGAGCGTTTTCATTTAACGCGTGAAGGCGGCCACAGCCACCGACGTATTTTACACGCCGCCGACGCTACTGGTAAAGCCGTACAAACTACATTAATCAGCCAAGTTCAAGCCCACAAAAACATCACCCTGTTAGAGCATTACAACGCCATTGATTTAATTACAGATAAAAGCGGCAATAAAGCCAGCTCGCATATAAATGGCATGTATGTATGGAATAAAAACGCCAAAAAAGTAGAAACAATTGCGGCTAAATTTGTTGCTTTAGCGACAGGTGGTGCTAGTAAAGTGTATTTGTATACTTCAAACCCTGATGTTTCCAGTGGTGATGGTATTGCTATGGCATGGCGTGCGGGTTGTAGAGTGGCGAACATGGAATTTAACCAGTTTCATCCAACCAGTTTGTACCACCCTGAATTACAAAACTTTTTAATTACCGAAGCAATGCGTGGTGAAGGCGCTTATTTAAGACGCCCCGACGGCAGCCGATTTATGCACGAGTTTGATGAGCGTGAAGAGCTTGCTCCTCGCGATATTGTTGCTCGCGCTATCGACTTTGAAATGAAACGTTTGGGTGCCAATTGCGTATTTTTAGACATTAGTCACAAAGATAAAGATTTTATTATTGAGCACTTCCCCACTATATATGCAAAGTGTCTAAGTGTCGGGCTCGATATTACCAAAGATCCTATTCCTGTTGTACCTGCAGCGCATTATACCTGTGGTGGAGTAATGACTGACTTTAATGGTAAAACCGATTTAGATAACTTATATGCAGTAGGTGAAGTTGCTTATACCGGCTTACATGGTGCTAATCGTATGGCGAGTAACTCATTACTAGAGTGTATTGTGTTTGCCCATGCGGCTGCAAAAGACATTTTAAGCAAAATTGAACATGCACCAGAGCCCATTAACCTGCCGCACTGGGATGAAAGCCGCGTAGCTAATTCAGATGAAGAAATAGTGATTACTCACAACTGGCATGAACTAAGGTTGTTTATGTGGGACTACGTGGGTATTGTGCGCTCAACTAAACGCTTAGAGCGTGCACTACATAGAGTTGAGTTGTTACAGCAGGAAATACATGACTATTACGCTAACTTTAGAGTTAGTAATAACTTGTTAGAGCTGCGTAATTTGGTACAAGTTGCCGAACTAATTATTCGCAGTGCACTTGAGCGCAAAGAAAGCCGTGGCCTGCACTACACTATTGACTACCCAGAGCAAAACGCTAATCCAACACCTACTATTTTAACTCCACAGCGTTAATTGCATTAAGTGTGGCGCGTTTTAGGCGCGCATAGCTTTGTACATCAACACTATTGGCTGTAATAATCAGCCAATAGTTGTTATTAAAACCCTTAATATAAAGCCAAACACTGTTGCCAATTAAGCGGCTTTTAGCACTTATTTCGCCTTGAATTAACCGTGTGCTATTTTCAAACCTAAACTGCTTTGGGGCTAAAATAATAACGCCTTCAAGTGGCTGTACTGCCTGCATTTTTAGCCATACAAGTATGGCCGCTACAAAGTTAACAACTATGCAAAAAATGATTGCCTCAAGTGAACTTAAAAATAAGCACAGCAATAATGTTAAAACACAAAAAAAGACCACAATAGGTTTATGGTCTGTTTTGTTTGCTGTAACTGTAAACCTATACACGAACTCGGTCTAAAATAAGTTGCACCATGCTGTTGAGCTGCTCATTTTTACATTCTTTATGGCCCATAAACCAAGCAAATAAGTCAGGATCTTCTTCGGTAAGTAAACGCTGAAAAATAGCTTGCTGTTCAACGCTAAGTGAATCAAAAGCATCCTCTACAAAGGGCATAAACAATACATCTAGCTCTAGCATGCCACGGCGACAAGCCCAACGGATACGTGCTTTACTATGAATTTCAGTCATTTTAAACCTCATATTTAATTGACCTGAGTTTAACAAATACCAATTAATTTAGCAGCTCTTAATCACTTATTAAAATAATAAAAACCCGTACAGAGTTAGCTGCTGTACCCAAGGTTGTATCTACGTTATTATGTTACCTCATTAAATAGTCAAAGAAGGTGTTTATGTCGATTGTTCATGCGTGTGCTTTATCTCATCAGCTTATTAGCTTCTCTGGCGCAGATAAATTATCTTATCTTCACGGACAAATCACTCAGGATATCAACAAGCTAACCAACAACAATTATCTTTGGGCCGGGCACTGTAGCGCCAAAGGTAAGTTATGGGGCGTGTTTAAATTATTTTCTCATCAAGATCATTACTATTTAATTGGCTCTAAGGCTGAAGTAGAGTGCTCTTTAGCCGAGTTAAAAAAATATGCGGTATTTGCTAAAGTAGACATTAACGTAGCACCACAGCGATTAATTGGCTTAATTAGCGACGACTTTACTGAGTTACTCACACAACTTAATATCGAATTTGCGGCGCAAGACACTGCATGCGATTTTAGCCATGGTAAAGCTCTTAAGCTTACCGGCAATCGACTTTTACTAATGGTAGATGAGCAATTTAACTTGCCTGATAACGTAGTAACGCTTGAAAACGATATGCTATGGCAACAAGCTGCTATTTTAGCCGGCGAGCCACAGCTTAATGAGCAAGCGATTGGTGAATACGTGCCGCAAATGGTTAACTTGCAAGCAATAGGTGGCATTAGCTTTAAAAAAGGCTGTTACGCAGGGCAAGAAACCGTAGCGCGAATGAAATACTTAGGTAAAAATAAGCGTGCTATGTATATCGTTTCAGGGCAAAGCGATGGGTTACTTACTGAGTTGGATCTAGAAAGACAACTAGGCGAAAACTGGCGCCGCGCTGGTAAACTTATCAGCCAGAGCTTTAATGAACAAAGTAAAACACTTACTGGCCTTGTAGTGTTGCCAAACGATACTGATGTTACTCAGGTACTTCGTGCAAAACACACTCCTTCGGTAGAGCTAAACATTCTTCCTCTACCCTACTCTCTTGAAGATGAATAAATAGGACTGACTATGATCGTTGCAGCAAACAAAGTGGTAAAAATGCATTATTCGGTATTAGATAATGACGGCAATACCATTGATAACTCGTTCGATGGCGAACCATTAATTTTTATTATTGGCACCGGCTATCTAATTTCAGGCCTAGAAAATGCTCTGCAAGGCAAACAAGCTGGCGACACGTTAAGCGTAAAAGTTGAACCTGATGAAGGTTACGGCGAACGTAGTGACAACTTAATGCAAGCTGTGCCTAAAGAAATGTTTGAAGGCATGGAAATTGAAGTGGGTATGCAGTTTCGTGCATCAACCGATGATGGCGATCAATCAGTCATGATCATCGACATTCAAGACGAAGAAGTTATTGTAGATGGTAATAACCCACTGGCTGGTATTACGCTTAACTTTAATGTAGAAATTTTAGAAGTACGCGATGCAACCGAAGAAGAACTAAGCCATGGTCATGTACATGGTGAAGGCGGTTGTGGTCACGACCACTAAAATGCCCTAAGCAAATAAAAAGCGCCTAAGGCGCTTTTTTTGTTACTAAACTCAATTTAATTACATTTAAACCGCAGCAGGTTTAGCATCATCGGTAGCTGCTTTAAGTGTTTCTGCAGGTGCTATTTTACCTTCAAGCGCTGTGAGTAAGCCTTGCTGATCATTAGTACCCACTCTGTATAAAGTGCCATCTTTAAGGGTAAGTTGAATAGCACTAAAACCAGACACTGTATATATCCAGCCATCGTGGGTAATACGAATACCAATACCATGACGATACGAGTTTTGCACCGCTTTAGCTTCTGCAATATCTGCAAGTGCAATACTTTGCCCAGCAACACCTGGACCAAATGCCCAACTAATATGAGTGTCATTTACTTTTACGGTTAAGCCATGAAACAAAAAACCCACCAGCACTAAAATACCGGCAAACACCATAAGTGGGCCATCAGCCCCAATTAAATTCCAGGCAAGGGCTACAAAGCCACCAATCCAGGCTAATACAAAAAATATAAATAGCGCATACTGCTTATGCTGATACATAACACTCTCAAAATTAAATAACGATACGATTAAAAATAAAACAACTTAAAAGCTATAAACTAATGTTGCGCTGAGCTCTGAGTCAAACTTGAGCTTATTTTCTTCAGGTTTGGAATTATAACGATACATATAAGCAAACTTAAGTGATACCCCACCAATTACTTGGCTGATCAAGGCTGTTTCTGACTTTAATCGTGAATTAAGCCCCGACAAAGACTGCTCTATACTTACATCTTGGTTAAAGCGCGTTCGCTCAGAAACCAACCGCTCCCATTGCATAGCAAAACGCACTAAATAACCTACTTTGTTTTTATCATCTTCGCTAACATCAGACTGCTCCTCAGCCACAGAGCGATACAAACCAGGTCCTATATCAATATCAACTTTATTTTTAACGCCTTGGTAAACGCGCGCACCATAACCTGTTGCTACAGTACTTTTAAACGCTAGACCGCTAAATTTATCTTCTTCGTAATCGCCATAAATAAAAAATGAGGAATTCTTAACGCCTACTTTGTAGTTACCTTGCGCTGATATAAACACCCGGTTAGCGGTCACATCAGACTTTCCGGTGTCATCGTTATGATCGCGTTTGTATAAGGAATCTATTTTAAATTGATTACGCCAGCTTTCAAAATCTTGATAAAGGTTACCTTTGAGTTTAAAACTGGTCGAATTAGTATTGCCTTTACTTAATATAAAACCAAATTCGGTGTCGCCGTAAAGCATTTCGCCTTTATGTAAATCATGAATTTCTTCATCCGAGAGTTGTCCGTATTCATGAAAATCTTCAAAAGGATCGACAGCCCAACTTGGGCGGCAAACCATTAAAAAAATTAAGAATAAAAACTTACGCAAAACACTCTCTCTTGTAGGTGATCATAAAACAACTTTAACTAAAACTGAGTTACTCAGTCTCTTTCCATAAAATGTGACAAAAAGGCGCGTCTTTATCACGGCTAATTAAAATTTTAGCGAATAATACATCGTCATTTTCAAATTCTAAGCCTACTAACACCTGCAAAAAATGATCAGCTTCAACTTCTAGAGCAACAAAATCCTGCCATTGCTCATCGGGCTCGCCCTCTTCAATAAAACCAAGTTCTTCTCTGTATTGATTAAAAGTTTCAACGTCTTGCTCATTCAGGTTGCTTGGTGCCAACTCTAAAAAAATATCGTACGCTTGATGAGTTGCTTCTTCTTCTGTGTATAAACGCGGGCCTGACATGAGTAGTTAACCTTTGAGCTTTTAAAGTATGATCATAATACCAAAAGTTATCGTTGTTTTGAGAAAAAAACGCTGAAAAAACTGACTTTCTTCAGTCTCTTAATTGTTATAAGTAAAATCAATCAATTGAGACCTGCCGCTGAGTAATAAATTCATTTTATTTTAATCAACCACGCTCACTTTACTTAACTTAAATAACATCATAAGCTCAGGCAACAGGTCAGAGGAGTGCAAAATGATAAAGTTAGAAAAACAACAAGGCATTGCAATTGTCACACTAAGCAGAGCTCAAAAACAAAATGCTTTAAGCTTTGCTATGTTTGTTGAGCTTAATAAAATAATAAAAAAGCTTAAAAAAGATCGCAGCATCCGCGCCGTAGTTTTAAAAGGCGATGGCGATCACTTTTGCGCGGGGTTAGATATAGCCGCAGTTATGGCGTCGCCGCTTAATATTATTAAATTATTATTTAAATGGTTACCTGGCAATAAAAATTTAGCCCAGCGGGTAGTATTGGGTTGGCAATCGCTTAGCGTGCCGGTTATTGCCCAAATTAATGGCAACTGCCTTGGCGGTGGATTGCAAATTGCACTCGGCGCTGACTATAGAATAGTGCACCACGATGCCCAATTTGCCATTATGGAAGCGCGTTGGGGGTTATGCCCAGATATGGGGGCTAATGTTGTAATGAGCGGTTTAGTAAAACGCGACCAAGCACTATGGCTTGCCAGCCATGCTGATCCAATAAGTGCACTACAAGCAAAAGAGCTTGGCTTGGTCACTCAAGTAACTGATGACACCGAGGCTGCCACACAAAAAATGTTGGAAATACTATTAGCCCGCTCGCCCGACACTCTGGCGGCAATTAAGCGCGTTACCCAGCAAAGCTATAAAACTCAGCAACGCAACATACTCGCCAAAGAAACCTTTAGCCAAATTAGATTATTACTTAGCCCAAATACCAAAAAGGCAATTGCTAAAGCAAAGGGTAAAACCGATATTCATTATGCCAACCCTAAACGCTGGTAAGATGATGCATGCATAAATAACAGGGATTTGTTAAAGTTAAATTCCTGACTTTCCAATGAGCTCTCTAATGAAATATGTGTTAAGTAGCGCAATTATTTTACTCTGCTTAGCGGCGGCTAAATTCATTATGCACAGTATTGGCGGCAGTTTTCCTGCGCCTTTACTAGCAATGGTTATTTTATTGCTGCTACTGTTAACTGGCATAGTAAAAGAGCATCAATTAAAGCCCTGCGCTTCACCTATTTTAAATATTATGCCCATCTTTTTTATTCCTGCGGGGGTTGGCTTTATTGAGCACCTTGGCTTAATAAAGTCGCATTGGCCTTTTTTAGTTGCCATTGTATTGCTAGTCCCTATTAGTACCTTATTGTTAGTGAGTAGTGTTATTGCCTACTTTAAAGGACGCGTAAATAATGACTGAGCAACTAAAATCGCTAACAACACAACTAACTCCAGATTTATGGTGGCTTAGCGTACCGTTTATTATTGCGCTGTTTTTATTATTAAGGCTACTTAACCAGCGGGTTAAGCATGTTATTTTAAAATCACTTACTAACCCTGTATTTTTAAGTATAGCTATTATTGCTTTACTCTTGGTTAATTTAAACTTGCCTTACACTAAATTTGCTAGCCACAGCCAATTACTAAGTTGGCTGTTAGAGCCCGCTATTGTGGCACTAGCATTACCTTTATATCAGCAGTTTGTTCATGTACGTAAAAACTTACTCTTAATTGTAACCACTTGTAGTTTAGGGATTATTAACGCCACTGTAGTGGCTTTTTTACTCAGCATGATATTTGCTGTACCCACACAACTTAGCGCCTCAGTTGCAGCATTGAGTGTAACAACTCCTATAACGCTAATTGTAACCGAGTCATTAGGCGGTATTGACTCACTCGCTGCTGCCTTGGTTATTTTTATTGGTTTATTGGGTGCTTTATTTGGCTTTGTACTTTTTAAACTAATTAAAATTTATAACCATGAAGCGCAAGGCGTTGCCATGGGTACTGCCTGTCACGCTATTGGCACCGCAGCAGCATTGGTTGAGCATCCTAAAATAGGTGCATTTTCATCGGTTGCCATGGCATTAAGTGCGCTTTTAACGGCTGTAATAGTACCGTTTTTATATCCAATCTTAGTCAACACTTTGCTATAGTTAGCAAAAATATTTAACAGCCATCTTAAGAGCATATATGATCAGCCCAGAAATAGAACAGTTTGAAAAATACTACGCCATGCTTACCGAGTATTTAGTTACCTATAGCATGCAAATTGTAGGTGCTATTTTCATACTCTTAATTGGCTTATGGGTTGCGCAAAAGCTTGCCAACGTAGTGGCTAATTTAATGGCTCGCCATAATATTGACGTCACGTTAACTAACTTTGTGAGTAACCTAGTTAAAGTGTTGCTCATAATAATTGTCATTATTATTGCGCTGGGCAAAATAGGCATTAGTGTTACCCCTTTTGTGGCCGCTATTGGTGCTGCGTCGCTTGGTGCGGGTTTGGCAATGCAAGGTATGTTGTCTAATTATGGTGCTGGCCTTGCTATTATTGCCACTCGTCCTTTTGTGGTTGGCGACACTATAGAGGTTAAAAATGTCAGCGGGCAAGTTAAAATAATAGAGCTGGGGCATACAGTACTTATTGACGAAGAAAAGGTAGAAATAACTATACCCAATAAGCATATCCTCGGTGAAATACTCCATAACTCGTTTAAGTTTTCATTGGTAAAAGGCGAAATTACCATTGCTTACAGCGCGTGCTCAAATACCGCAGTTCAACTAATTGAAGATGTTGTGAATGGCCATGAGCTTGTGGCTAAAGTGCCCAATGCACAAATTGGTATAGAACGCTTTGCCGACAATGGCGTAACTATTAGCTACCGCTACTGGGTACCAACCACTAAAATAATCGAAACCAAGTTGGCTATTAATGGTGGGGTTTATAGCGCTATGAATAAAGCGAATATTGAAATACCTTTACCGCAGCGCATTGTTAGTATTATTAAAGGTGATTAATTTATAAACCTAAACCGTTTAAAGCGGTTTAGGTTGATCTATACTGGGGTTTAATTCAAGTTTAGGCGCACTCATACCTTTTAGTAATCGGCCAAAAATATCAGCCCCAGTAATAATGCGTTTTTCATCGCCCCATACCAGTACTACATCGTGCTCAATTGCCCCATCGAATGACTTGTCTAATGAATGACTGGCGCGAATTTTTAAAATAACGTCACTTAAGCGCATACTTTCATCGATCACTATTATTGGTCTGTGGCAAAAGTGGTACGGATCAAATGTGTCTGGCTCAAACAAAGCTGCGCGTAAAAAGCCATCCGCATCAACCACTAACAAAGGATCACCGGCCTGATTAGTAATAATTACCCAGTTGTAACCAGACTTGTGCAGTTTGCGTAAAAATTCATTATCGGCACTGAGTGTTAGTTCAGGAAATATTGGTAAATCAAGCTTGGTTGGTAACGCTATGATTGAGTCGGGATCTATCACTTCGCCTTCTTGAGTAACACTAATTTCATCTAAACTAAAAAAGTTAAGTGCACCAATACCTTCTACGTGCTGTACATCGGCTTCTTCAGCTTCTATGTGCTTACGAATAATGCCTCTGAGCTCACTCTCTGCAAAGTAGGTAATACCTTCTTTGCCTAACCAAGCATCGAGTATTAGCCCTGTAGGCTTAGCAACGACATAAAACAGTAATTGATAAAACTTAATTAACGGCGACAACATGCTGGCCATTTTTAACGCATTACGTGAAAAATACGCCTGTGGTGTAATTTCGCCAATAATAGTAATAGCAATAGTTGAGAATAAAAAAGAACTTGCACCCATTAATACCGAGTCAGAAAGTAAGGTCAGCAGTACGTTAATACCTACGTTTCCCCACAAAATAGTCGAGAGTAAAAAGTTTGAATCGTTACGCAGTGCCATTACTTTTATCGCAGCGGCGTTACCTTTACTGCTTTCCATTTCGAGTTGTAATCTACTTAGCGAAAAAAACGCCAAGTTTAAACCCGAAAATATTGCTGACTGCGAAATACACAGTGCAATAGCACACCAAATCATGACATCAAAAGTCATTGTTTTTCCTATTTATTTACGCGTTCCTTGCGATACAAGGCACTATAACAGTAGCAAACTACCTAAACCTAAAAAGGTAACAAAACCAACTATATCGGTTACTGTAGTTAAAATAACTGAGCCCGAAAGCGCAGGATCTATTTTCATTTTATCTAAAATAGAAGGGATCACTACACCGGCTAACGATGCTGCAACTAAGTTAAGCAAAATAGCCACGGTAATAGTAATACTTAGCATAACGTCGTTAAACCACAAAAAGGTCAATGCGCCAATAACAAAAGCCCATACAAAACCATTTACCGCGCCCACTCTTAGCTCTTTTTTAAGTAGCGCTGCGCGGTTAGAGTCGGTTACCTGGCCAAGTGCCAAGCCACGTACAATAACGGTGAGCGTTTGACTCCCGGCAATTCCGCCCATAGAGGCCACTATTGGCATTAATACCGCTAAAGCCACTACTTGCTCTATAGTTGCACCAAACAGGCCAATAAACCACGAGGCTAAAAATGCAGTCGCCAAATTTATACCTAACCAAATACCTCGGTTTTTAGCACTTTTTCGCACACTCGCAAATAAATCTTCGTCTTCACGCAGACCACCCGCTTTAGCGGCAGCCTCGTCGGTTATTTCTTGGCGTAACTCATACGCTGAAGCAATGGTTAAACGGCCCAGTAATTTGTTATCAACATTAACAACCGGCATTGCCATTTTTTCGCTATGAATAACCACTTCCGCAGCTTCGTATAAATCATCATCTGCATGCAGCGATACATAGTCATGGTTTGCTAAAGTAATTAAACTGTCGTTGTCATTGGCTTTTATTAAATCATTAATTGCCACTTCACCAATTAAACTGCCCTTACGGCTCACTAAATAAATAACCTCTGTGAACTGCGGCAACCCTTTATGGAGTAACTTTTTAGCGCCTCCCGCGGTTAACTTTTCAGACACTTTTAAAAAGTCAAAACCTAACCAGTGACCTATTTGCTCAGAAGGGTATTGTTGCGCTAATTCATATTGCTTTGTTTGTGCTTCATCGAGTTGTTTTTTTGCATACTCAACAAATCGCTCAGGAATTACTTCTTCAAGCTCAAGCAGCTCTTCTACATTAACTTCGTCTAATAGTTTAAAACCGTCGCTATCATCTAAAGTTTGCAGTAACCATAAGGTGCTGTCATCGCTTAAATTAACAAATATTTCGTGTTGCGTGTCTTCATCTAACAACTGCCAAATTTCAAGGCGCTGCTCTTTAGGTATTGCTTCAAAAAGCAATGATAAATGCTCAGTTGATAATGTTAATTGTGCGTCTATTAATAACTTATTTTTGCGCTCTGTGGTGTCGCACTGTAATAAGTCATTTATGAGTTGGGGTAGTTTATCAACCGGATACTCAATCATCTTAAGCCTTAAATTTTAGTAGGTTATATTAGTAAATAGTCACTTATTAATATGTATTGCTATTAGTGTAACGTAGCGGGCATAAAATATTGAAAAAATATGCAAACTCATCCGCTTTTTTCGCATTGTATGCGTAAAAATAACCAGCGGTTAATGTTTTTTTATTATTTTTTAAATTTAATTATACAAGCACAATCACGACTTACTTTTGATATGATTTCAGATGCTTAAGTGTAGGCAATTTCATACATCTTCATTAACTAACCTGAACTCTGGTTAAGAGATTTACTAACATATTGAATCATCGTTATATTTAATTTTATTTTCTCTAGCCAGAGGTTTTCAGTGAAAACAAGGCGAATTTACGCGTCAATAGCTGGCCTATTGCAAGTAAATTCAACGCAGTTAGCGCTGAAAATAGCTGCTTGAGATAAGTTTATTATCCGGAGCTCAGGTTAACTAGGAAGGATTTTTTGCAGCAGGCAAAATAAAAGCCGTAACTAAAAATTACGGCTTTATAAATGATTAAATTTAAAAATATGTCTTAAATTTTAAACTGCCCTACCAATTCGCCTAAGCTTTCACCACGACCAGCTAAATGTAAACTTACCGATGACGTTGTTTTACTTGACTCTGTTAGCTCATTTACAATTTCTTGAATAGCAAAAACATTACGGTTTATCTCTTCAGTTACACTACTTTGCTCTGTTGCAGCTGTTGCTATTTGGGTACTCATATCGTTTATTGTGGTAACCGATGTAGTAACCGCGCCTAAGCTTTCTGAAATAGCACGTGATGACTCAACTGAGCGATTACAGCTTTGCTGACTTGCTTGCATAGCGTTAACCGCCGCAGTAACTAAGTTATGCAGCTCACTAAGCATTTCGCTAATTTCTAACGTACTTACTTGTGTACGACTTGCTAAGCTTCTTACTTCATCAGCAACGACTGCAAAACCTCTGCCCTGCTCACCCGCACGAGCCGCTTCAATTGCTGCGTTAAGTGCCAGTAAATTTGTTTGCTCTGCAATACCACCAATAACGCTTAATACACTATTAATCTTTTTAGATTGCTCACTTAATGAATCAACCTGTTCTGCAGCTGTATTTATTTCGGCCATTAAGTTTGATACTTCACTTAAAGATATATCAACACATTCTTGCGCTCTTGCTACTTCTTGCGTTGCTGCCTGAGTTGACACCGCAACTTGGGTCGTATTTTGAGCCACTTCGTGAGAGGTTGCAGACATTTCAGTAATCGCGGTCGCGACTAAATCAGTTTCATGATTATGTTTTAATAACTTATCTTCAATCACCAAAGTTTGCGTATTTATATCTACTGATGCTGTTTTAACATCGTTAGTTACATCAACCACACTGGCTATAATACCGTGCAATTTACTCACGAATATATTAAACGACTCACCTAATTGGCCAATTTCGTCGTGGCTGTCAATTTCTAAACGTCTAGTTAAGTCGCCTTCACCTTTAGCTATGTCATCAAGGCTTTGCACCATTCTTTGTATTGGTTTAAGCATATGGTTGGCAGCAAATAAAGCACCCGCAATAGTTAATAACAAACAAAAGAACGCAATGATCAATAAGGTGGTTACTTTTTCGTTCATGCTTTTTTGCATAGATAGCTCAAAGCCTTCAAGCTCTGCTTCTATGTCGTCCATATAAGCGCCAGTGCCTAGCATCCAGTTGGTTCCAGGGATCATCGCTGCATAACCAATTTTTTCAACTAAGCCGTTGGTATTTGGTTTTTGAAAATGATAGGTAAATGCTCCGCCACCCTGGCGTGCTTGTGCAAGTAAGCCCACAATGATTTTTTTACCATTGGGATCAGTCATGGCTATTTTGTTTTGCCCTTCTATCGCATCACCTAACATGGCATGAAAAACACTCACGCCATTAGTGTCATAAATAAAGAAATAGCCGTCTTCGCCAAAGGTTAGTTTTCTTAATGCATTTTTAGCATCTTGCTCAGTGCCATTTGCAAGCTGGTGCTGTACTACTTGACTACCAATTTCAATTTCAGTTTTTAATAGCGTTTGTTTATCTTTTAATAACTTACTTTTAAAAGTGTCAAAGCTGTGCTGCTGACTTTGCATTTCTAAATAGTACGAACTTGATAAAAAGCTGACCAATAATAATATTAGCGGCAAAATAGCTAGTAGTAACAATTTGCTTTTCAAGCTTAAATTACTCATTTCTTCTCCAAATAAACACATTGCAAGCTGTAAAAGCCCTACTCTTATTTTGTAACTTAGTAGCTGCAAAATTCATAATTTACTCTAGCCCCCCTTCATCACATAAACGGCTAAGTCTATTTAATTTAGGTAGGTACTTACTTAAAAGTATAACTAATGGCTAGTGATTATAGTCGTAGTTACTTTGGTTTAATACTAAAAGACGCCATTGTCATTAATAAACCTAAGCTGAATAGTAATAAAGTTGCAACTTACTCTAGTATAATTAATAGCCTTTAAAGTAAGTAAAACACCTAATACAGGTAAAATATTTAATTAATTGCCGCAATGATGAGCAAGCACAACATAAAATACTACTTACAATATAAACAATTTAAATTTGTTTAGTTTTTTTGCTTTTTGTAACATATAATTAAAATATTAATACTAAACTCCTATAACAAATCAGGTACAATTATTTTAATTGCACCTTGGCTATTTATTAATTAAAACGAAGGGTTAATGAAGTATTTATTTTTTATACTGCTATTTATCACCGCAAATGTAACTGCTAAACCTGAGACTAATAATAGTATCGCTTTTTATTACTCTGCACCTATGCCCTTAGCTGAAATGACTTTTTATTCGCGTGTAGTAGTGCAACCCGAGCTAATAACCAAGCACGAGCTGAACTGGCTCAAACAGCGTAACATTGCTGTTTATGCTTATTTAAGTGTTGGCGAGTCGTTTTCAAAAAGTGAGTCTTCACTTAGTGTTAATCCTAATTGGAATAGCCATATTAGCGACTTAACTGCAGCGCAGTGGCAACAGCATATACAAAATAGTGCGCTATCACTAAAGGCACGTGGCTTTAATGGCTTATTTTTAGATACCCTTGATAGCTACCAGCTATTAGACAAAAAACATAATAAAAGCGCCCAGCAAGCGTAATGCCGATCAGTTAAGGTTAATTGATCGGTTGACCGATCTAAATGATCGTGAATAATCCGTAATTAGTTTCGCTAATTACGGTTTTTTTATGGATATTCAAACA